>NZ_JBFRVM010000027.1:0-91326 GCF_041475145.1 Vibrio sp. 10N.222.49.A3 | reverse complement strand
CCTCCCTCGGTAATCACAAGGTAAGGGTTTCTTACCTGTTGCTAGCACGTTTCAGGGCAAAAAATGTGGTAACTGAGGTCAAGCTAATGAAAACCTGTAAGACCAATCCATTTTAGCTATGCGGGTTATATGTTGGATTTTGAACTAAGATTAGCCATCACTTTTTCAATCTCTTACAAAAAACTAGGAGCAAAGCCAATTTATCATCGTTGAGAATATTGATATCTCGCCTCTTCTCAAAGGTTTTACTGGTATTGATACATTCTCTGGAAAGAATGCATTACTAGAGCAATGCATCAGTTTGCTCTAGTCAAAAAAGGGAAGCGCTTGCTTCCCTTTCTAAATGCTCAAATCATCCCGCGCTCTTTCGCCCATTCAATGAACTCTTTGTAAGGACGTTTTCCTCTCATGCCTTTCACCGCTTTTGGGAAGCCGAGCTCTTGAGTCCAACGCCACAGCGTAGGCTGGCTAATCCCAAGAGTTTCACGAACCTCTTTATCACTGATGAAAAAGCGTTGTGTTGCTAGGTTTATCGTTGAATTAACCATTTTGATTTCCTCTCTTAACTGAACTTTTCATATAACAAACATAAAACACCGCACAAATAACGGCATAGACGGTGAAACTGATCATTGGGCAACTCCTTTTGCTGGTGGCATAATTCGTACTCGGTTCGTGGTGTGCCAACACATTGCATCACCATTAAACAAACCGCCTTGGCGTAACTTAGCGCAGCCTTGTGGTAGCTGTTCACCACATTTACCGCAACAACCCAAATCGATTTCTATCTTGGGTATCTCGGCATGAACACGATGAATAAGCGACTGCAAAGCTTCAATTTGGGTGTAAGGTTCCCTTGGGTAAGCGAAGAACTGGCATATATCGTTAAGCTTTGTGATTTCATTGGGTGATAACGTCACTCGGATATCGTTATTGCCACTGGTTTTACGCTTAACCCTTAGGCGCTTGGCGCGAACTGCTGCTTGTTTGCGTTTACGTTCCTTAGTCATTTTGCAGCTTTTCGCTTTCGAGCGGTGGCCTTCTTTTTTACTGGGGCAAACAACTGGCGAGCTTTTGCTAAACAAAAGTCGAAACATTTGCCGCCACGGCCTCCGAACGAAGCGGTGGTTCGATAGATTTTAATCGCGAAGTTACAAGCCCGAGTTGCTTCGTCACGCTTGTAGCCTTCACCAAGTAAGATTTGATGAATCTTTTTATGGATAAACTCTTCCTGAGAGTTTCGAAGTGGGGGAGTCGTCATTACACAAAGTTCCTTTGGTTTCAGGATGAAACCTGGCAATCAGTCTACGTACTTGAAATTGGTGGTCAGCCAGTTATATACTGATTGCGAGGTTTAGGTTTGGTTATCTAATTCTCATTGCACAAAGTAAGCCCTTATTGGTTTGGTCACCGATAGGGGTTTTCTCTTTTTCAGCCTTTCAAAATCTCATTTCATTCAATTTAGTGCTCAATTGGTCAGAAAGAGCCTTGAACTGATGGATCGTTTGGGCGTCTTCTTTTCCTACGCTTACTTCCAAATTTTCACACCTATCGCTTAGCTGAATGAGTTGTTCTAGATCGTCATAAAACGGACCGCTTTTTGGCATCTTTGCTAGGTAATGTTCGAAGCTCGTTCTATGTAATTGAATAGCTTTAGCGCCTTCTAGAGTTTTGTTTATGTCTGTAAGAGATAAATACGTCATGGGGTTTCCTTTTTACTTTAGGTACATTGTCATTTGTCATAATGTATCTTTAAGGTACTAATTATATTTGTTCTTGTAAAGTACATTTTTTGGGCTTTATTTGAATTTTACGAATTTAAGGTACAAAAAAAGCCGCTATTGTGAGCGGCCTTCTTTGAGTGATTCTTTGCTACAAGTTCATAATGACTTGTTTTACATAGCCGACTATTCGGCAATTCCCACTGATTGGGATAGGGTCATATTTGGGGTTCAGTGGGACCAAAAACTTATGTGGACCATCAATCTCTAGCTTTTTAATCGTTGCCTCTGGAGCATCATTAAGTGTCGCTACGACAATCTTTCCATTATCAGGGCAGTTGCATGGTTCAACTACTACAATGGAGCCTGCTGGTATCGACGGGGAACCGTGTGGATTGGTCATAGAGTTGCCCGTAACACGCATGGCAAAGGCCTCCTCACTGATATTGCTTGAGGTTGTTTGCCAGTCTAACTCCTCGTAAATAATGTCTTTAGAATCGATTTTACCCCAAGAACCTGCTTGCACATGACTAAGAATAGGTACTCGTCTAGTTTGTGTTGCAGTGAATTGCGTCGACGCTTCTTTTAGCTCTTCTTCAGTATGATCTGTATCTAACCAACCTTCTGGCATGTTGAAAGATTTCTCTATGTGTCGAGCAATTTTTGGCCCAATAGCACGTGTTGCGCCTTTTCCCATAAATCGACTGGCTTGAGTTGTAGAACGGTCAATTTTGTCTGCAAATGCCGTAGTACCACCAACTTTTTGAGCGAGAGATCGTGCATTTTCTCTTCTAATATCTTCTGCAGTTTTCATTACATCTACCTGAGCATTTTTAACTACTTAGAACATGTTGTTACTTTAAGAATTTGTTCCTAAAAGGTACATACCCTTGAAGGTACGTTTTGTTTGTGTATTATGTACCTTAGAGGTGCTTAATATGTATAAAGAATACTAGTGTCAGTTATCTGATACGCAGAGAAAATCTATGGCTAAGAAGCTAAAAACAAGTACAGGGTACTTACGTTTGGTGATTACTGGACACAAAATTCCAGGGGCTGCATTAGCAAAAAACTTACATGACATAACTAATGGAGAGGTCGATAAACATCAACTGAGGCCAGATATTTTCTAACATCATATTAAATTTTTTTAGGTCAAGGCTGATCACCAACATTCTGGATAAACAACCAGTAAGGAAGAACCATGCAACCCAGTTTAAAAAGCGTTATGCATAACGCGGTAGTCGCTTGGCGAAGTGACGCAACGAAAGAACAAATTGCAGAATACATTTCTCGTTTTTATCACAAGATGAAAATTTACGAAGAGGAGGACTGCCAAAGGGAACATCTTCTCAAAGTGCCGTCGGCTTTAAATAATCCAAACAACACTCAAAATCTATTTCGCTATGTCAGCAGAACAAGCACAGAGGCAAAAGCTAACATGATGGATTTGTTGCCTGCAATTATTGCAGCTATGCCTAAAGCTAGGGCAACAGCTGCACTGAATCAGTTCTTAAACCCGCTTGGGTATTCAGTTGCGGCTATTGGCTCCAGTCAAACCATGGCGAACCGCGACCAACTGCTTGCCGATTTAAGCAAAGAGTCATCAGAAGCATTCCGCTCGATACTCTTACTCAGTGAACATGCTACGTCTGACCAACTTCGCGATGCTTACCGAGAGTTACAAGAGAGTGCCGGTTCTCATGATCCGTTACTTAAATACTTAGAAACATTGATGGCGCAAAAAGGCTGACCACCTGAAGGCATTTACTAACCACGCTAATTAGCAAAACAAGAGAACTTTGTGCAATGAGTCTTTCTTATCAAAATTACCACGGCCAAATGCTGTGGGTAGCAAACAACGGCAATTGTCGTTATGTGGTGTCGCGCAATAAAGCGAAGCAAATCCTACAAACCATGAAGGCGAGGGCGGTTAAATGATCGAATTTCTAGATAGGCCCATCGCTTTTCATCGGCCATTCGTCAAGTTGGGCATCGGCATTACGGGCGCGTTAATGCTAAGCCAAGCGATTTATTGGAGCCGAAGAACCAACGAATCCGGTTACTTCTATAAAACTCAGGCCGAGTGGGAAGATGAAACCGGAATGACACGGCGCGAGTTAGACACTGCACGAAAAAAACTGCGTGATTTAGGTATTCTTGAAGAGAAAAAACAGGGGGTTCCATGCCGTATTTTTTACAAAATCAATGAGCCAAACTTGATTGCACAATTGCGCCATTCTAGTTTGGCGGAATGCGCCAGGCAGTGTAGTACAAATGCGCCAACCTGTGCTGCACAAAAGCGCCAAACTAAAACAGAGATTACACAGAGACTACCAGAGACTACTAACAATAAAGATCATGTGTCGGTGGTTGAATCTTGCTTTGAGCGGCTTTGGGTTGGATACCCAACCAAGAAATCGAAGAAGAACTCGTTAGCAAAATTCAAAAGTATCGTGACGGCGCAAAGTGAACCTCCGGAAGTGTTCACCGAGATGCTCTGTCGAGATGTAGAAACTCGTGTGGCCAATCGACAGTTTGGTTTCGAGAAGCTGCACCTAACGACCTACTTGAATCAAGAACGATGGAACGACGACCATGAAAAGACTCGAACAAGCCAGGCTGCACCAAAAAATCGAGTCGAGCAATACAACGCAGAGTTGCTCGAACGATACGGACACACTGCCACATCGATTGGGCGACAAAGTGATTCTTTTGAACCTGGAAGATTGGATCCAAGTCAAGTTTGTGGAGGCTTACGGGACGAAATGGCCGCATCAGGCACTACCATCGACTTGGACTCAAGCGATTACAACGATGTCGGTCAGTGAGATTCGTCGTGCAGTCAATCAGGCTTTGTTGGAAGGGGGTGTATGGCCACCAAGCTTGCCAGAGTTTGTGTCTATGGGACGTGAAGAGTTGGTTGATATTGACGAGGCATTTACTCGAATGCTGCGTTGTGAACCAAAGGGTGATATCGAGTACTGGACATCGCAAGAAGTGGGTTTTGTTTGTAGAGGCCTGCTAAGCGAACGTGAAGCCAGAGCGAAGTACCGAAAAACGTTGAAGAAGTACGCAGATAAAGCCAAGGCTGGCTCGCTTCCCTCAAGAAGCGCGATGCGTTTGACTGATAAAGCTAAGGTCAAACCACTCAATGAGATTGAGCGTCCCAATCCTAAGAAGTTTCGAAAGAACTCGGTATTTGCAAGGGTCGCAGCTCTGGGAGCGAGGGCGTAATGCAAATTGAAAAGCTATTGGCAAAGTTCAATGTAAAAGGGATCAACTACGACCTCTGTTCTGGCGGTAAGGGGGTACTTTCTCAAGATGAACATCTGGCAATTGTTGGTCTAGCCTGGAAGGAAGCACCAGTAGGTTTTTTGGTGTTATTCGTTGAATATTTGCAAGACAGACCTGCACTTAAAAAGCTTTACCAAACCACTTTACAGGAAGCCAACACGCTGATGGAAGCATGGCGCGGTCCATATCCCGATAGAGCATTGGAAGCGTTAGTCAGGACAGCTATTGCAGAAGCGACCCAGCAGTTTGGCCAAGTCTGCCCTGAATGTAATGGTAGCGGTAAGTACATTGCGAAGAATCGAGCAAGAAGAACTTGCCCATGCTGCGATGGTGGCCGCATAGGCTGGACGCAAGAAACTCGCTTCGCTTACTTCTGCCAAACTTTACCCGTTACCTTCTCACGATTTAAGAAGTACGAGTCGATTCTAGGAAAATTGGTTAAATGCCTGGTAGATAAGCGCAGTGCAGCCGTTTTGGCATTGCAGGGTAGGTATGAGCAAGAAGAAAGTGTGGCAAGGTGTTAGAAGCAGAGGCGTAATCCTGATTGACAAGCGCCTATTCACGGGGCTAATCTAAAAAGGCACCGGCAAAATCCGGTGTCAGGTTTAGGACCCTGTTTTTCACAAGGCGCATGTCGCCAGCTCTTTGCTGGTTTTTTTATGCGCATGCTTCGGCACATCTAAATTATGGTGGGCTGGGCAAGGCTGCTTCGGCAGGCCGTACCTTGTGAGCGGTAGTCCTAACCTTGTTCAGTTCGCCACCCGAAGTTTAGGACCTTTGAGTGGTGATGAAATATTATTCACAAGGAGTCCGTAATGACAATTCTATCTAGCCCAATTGCCTCTGCTACATCATCCGATCTTGTTTTTGTATCAAGTACCAACGATCTTGTTACTGATTCGCTTCATATTGCTAAGTATTTTGGAAAAGAACACAAAAACGTTCTTCGCAAGATAAGGGCATTAGAATGTTCTGAAGAATTTAGGTCAGCTCATTTTTGTGCGTACCCTTATACGAATGAACAAAACGGTGAAACTTATACAACTTTTCAAATGACAAAAGATGGCTTCATGTTTTTAGTTATGGGGTTTTCAGGTAAAAGAGCCGCTGAAATTAAAGAGCGCTATATAGGGGCTTTCAATGATATGCAAAAACAGTTAACTGTGGCTCAACCAACGTCTGCAATGCTCCCTCAGCAACTTCGATTACTTACTATCATGGAATATGGACAAGTGGTTGGAACAAGTGTCGTTCCGAACGATGCCATGATTTTCAGTCGTTCAGAAATCCCAACCTTGCTAAGTGAATCCGGTTACTTCAACTCAGAACAACTGGTTGAGATCGCCCAAGCCGCCAATACTCAACTGATTGAACGTGCAAAGCATGGTTATTTCTAACCAACCATCGTAATATAAACATATAGTAAGTTAATCAAACCGCCAGTTAGGAGGGTTTAAAAATGATTAAACAGAAACAAAAAGCTGTGAAAACTCCCACAAAATTTGATGTGAGAACATCAATGAAAGCCATGCTTGCTTTTGAGCGCTTACCTACTAAGGTTCAACGTCAGATTCGGATTGCAGTTGAAGAGCTTAAACGTGGGCATGAGTTTGCTTTACGCAGAGAGAAAATCGAGAATGCTTCGAGAACTTTGTATTCTGGAAGAATAAACAAAAAATTACGCATGATTTATCGTTACAAAGATGATCACGCAATTGAGATTGTCGGCTTTGTAGATCAACGCGAAAACCCTGAATTAGTTAAGGTGCGTGCGTAATGATTCAACTGCTTCAGAATGAGTTGTATGAAGATGAAAGTCGTAAGCAGCTAGATGACTTGAAAGTGTTCTTAGATGCCAAGGATGAATATGGCGAAAAAGAAATACATGATTTTTTTAAAGCTCGTCCTCAGCTTATTTTATTGATGGGAAAGGTTTTACAGGTTAAGAACCCTAGTCGTTACAATGATGAGCTTCCGGTCATTGGGAAATACCGAGCAGATTTCGCCATTACAGATGCAAAGGCTGAGTTCTATGCATTTGTTGAATTTGAAAATGCAGAGAAAAGCTCGATTTTCCAGGTGAAAAAAAACAAAAAGACAGATACATACTTTTGGGCGGCAAGATTTGAGCATGGCTACAGTCAAGTTGTTGATTGGTATTTGCATTTAGCGCGTAACAACGATACTAAGAATATGAAGTCTGAGTTTGGTTCCCAAGAGATTGAATATTATGGTGCGCTAATCATTGGCCGCGACTATAACCTTGATGCTGGCGATAACCGTGACCGTTTTCTCTGGCGAGTAAAAAACTCATTGATAGATAGTCATCCAGTCTATTGCAATACATTTGATGGATTGCTTGATGATATGGAAACTGAGTTTATGACAACCAAGATGCCATCAACTCGGCCATAAACTCCGGCTTGTTAAATCAAGTAGTAAATGGATTCTGAAAAATACATCTAGTGGCTCAACATTGACATTCACACAAGTTGGTGCATAATTACTACATTAGAAAACCTCGTCCACTCGGCGGGGTTTTTTCGTTTCTACTGTTTATAACTGACAAAGCACCCGTTTTCATGTGAAAGCCGGGTGCTTTTTTGTGAGCGAAATATGCAAGAGAAAATCAGTTCTTTCGTTTCATACCTGAGTGCTCTGGCCTATGCAGGCTTTGGTGCATTGACTTTGCAAGATTGGGTCAGCGTAATAGGTTTGATTTTTGTGATAGTGACTTATTTTACTAACCGGTATTACAAAAAAAAGATTGTAGAGATAATCAAAGCGAATCCAGAAAAAGCGGTGAAAGTTTATGCGAAGCGCGATCTCTAAGGGTGTGTGTTCAGTCGCTGTCGTGCTCGCGCTTGCTTTTAACTTAATTTCGGAGTTGCGAACTAGCCAACAAGGCTTAAGGCATATTGCCAATTTCGAAGGGTGTCGAACTCAAGCTTACCGATGCAGCGCTAAAGTCTGGACTCATGGCCTTGGCCATACTCAAGGTGTCAAGCAAGGCGATACTGTGACCCAAGAGAAAATCGCCCGCAATTTCATCGCTGATGTGAAAATTGCCGAAAATTCTGTAAATAAACACCTAACCACTGACGTTACTCAAGCTCAGTTTGATGTGCTAGTGAGCTTTGTGTTCAACCTTGGCGTTGGCAACTTTAAACGTTCCACCATGCTTAAGTTATTTAACCAAAACCAACCTTTAAAAGCGTGCCTCGAATTTTCACGTTGGGTCTATGTTAACGGCAAAAACTGCAGGGCCCCTGATAGCCAATGTTCAGGGATCGTGAAACGTCGCGAATTAGAACAACAAGCTTGTTTGAACGGTTGGTAATAAGGGGCTTCATGAACTTCTCTATCAAAAATGCTTTGTTGATAGGTTTGGTTATTTTGCTGCTTGGTAGCTTCGTTTTCTCTGCGTATCTACTTGATTTAACCAAGGTGCAAGCAAAGCGCTACGGTGAGCTTCAGGGGCAGTTTCAAGACTCACTTAACAAAAATAAGTCACTTTCTATCACCGTTAAAACCTTAAGTAATGAAGTTCGGCAAGCGCAACGGGCAGCTGATGTTTTGCTGCTAGCTAAGGCCGAGCGGAATGCTGAAACGATTCGCACAGTGACCCAAATAAAAGAGGTACTGGTTCATGAAGAATGTTCAGATGTGCCTATTCCTGATTCTTCTGAGTGGTTGTACTACCACTGAGGTCATCACTGAATACCAAGACCGGTTGGTTCTTCCTCCGGCGGTTTATCTGACTTCTTGCACACAGCCTTTTACTGCTCCGCCTAAAACCTACGGTGAAGCGGTAGAGCGCGACCCGGTGTGGTTAGAAGCTTGGCGCAATTGCGCTGACCAAATCGAGCATTTACGTGGCTTTTATGGCTACGAGAGTGCGATAACAAATATGGGCGAATAACACTGACTACTTGGTTGGTCGCCATCCGTTGTCGTTCGCAATTCATTCCTTACGAGGGTGTGCAAGCGTGGGTTCCTCGCTGTCTTGCTTGTTAGCCATGATCATATTCAGCTCGCTGCTGAAACTCCTTATATGCTAGCGTAAGTCCAGATTCAAAAAGGAACAAGCAGAGTTTGAGAGAGCTTCATTAATCAGCAACGTCAGCTTAATGCGAATAAGGGCGTGACACTCGGAGAGACGAGACTCATTCAAGAGGGCTTTCAATGAACAATGAAAAACGACTTTGGAATTTAACTGAGTTGGAAGCGTTCGATTATCACCGTTCTACGATCCGAAAAAAGCTTAAGTCTGCAGGCATTGAGCCTATCGCCTATAAAGGCAATATTCCCCTTTACGATGTGGTTCAAGTTGCCCCGTATTTATGCAAAGCAATGATTAAAGAAAGTGATGCTCCGGATTTGATGGGTTTTAAAACCGCCGCTGAACTCAGAGCCTACGTTCAATCCGAGCGAGAGAAGCTGGCGCTGCAGAAAGACTCAAGCGAGTGCATTGCAAAAGAAGACTACGAAAATGAAATCGCGATTTGCATCTCCGGTGTGAAGGGCTTTAAAGACAAAGTGATCACACGTATTGAATCGGCGATACCAACGGCAACAACGCAGCAGCTAGAAGATTTAGAAAACTTACTTAATTTTGATTTAAAGGCGGTATCCGATGGGCTTGAACACGTTTGATTCACGCCTTGGGGTTCAATTCGCCGATGCGGGCAAGATTCGACGCGAGCTCGCTTATCTTTGTGCGCCAACCGATAAAACCCCCATTGAAGCTGCTGATGAAGATTTGTGGATCTCAGATGGTACTGACGTAACGAAATTTCTGTCTTCATTGGTTCCTTATATGAAGGAGCCAATGAACTGTCTAGCAAGGCGTATTTATGAAGCGGTGATTGTGGTGGGTCCTGCGCGTTCGGGGAAAACTAAAGCATTAGTTGAAGGGTGGATTAATTACACCGTGACGCAAGCCCCTGGCGATATGCTACTGATTTACAGCACTAAAACTAAAGCGGCAGATATGTCTAAGTCTGACTTAGACCGCTGCTTTTTAGCGACGCCAAGTATTGCACGTTTAAGAACGGGGCGAAAATCTGACGATAACATCACTTCTAAAAAGTTTAAAAACGGTATGAATCTCAAGTTAGATTCCGCGACAGAAACCAGTTTATCGGCCTCAACATATCGCTATGCCGGCGCGACCGATTACGACAGAGCAGATGATGGCGTTGGCCAAGAAGGCTCTAAGTTTGAACTGATGTTAATGCGCGTTCAAAACGCTAAGTCTTCAGGCATGGTAATGGCCGAAAGCTCTCCAGGTCGTATTGTTAGGCACCCTAAACCGGAAGAAGAATTACTTGCCCATGAGGCGCAACCATGTGGCGGCATCGCATCACTGTACAACCAAGGCGATAGACGCCGTTTCTATTGGTCGTGTGACGATTGTCATACTCACTTTAGACCAGAATTCGAAACTTTAAAATGGGACGATAAAGGGGATCCTTTGCTCTCGTCTCAAACCGCGTATGTGGCTTGCCCAAGGTGTGGTCATCGTATTGAAGAAGTCGAAAAACATTCGAAGAATCTGAGTGGGTATTGGTTTCGTGAAGGCGCGGTCAGTCAATACGGTGAGTTAGTTGAAGAAGAATCAGAGATACGCACCACCAAGTGGGCTACGTTTTGGTTTGAAGGGGTGATAGCCGCTTACAGCAGTTGGCAAAACTTGGTGTATCGCTATCTCAATGCCGAAGCCATTTATGAAGACAGTGGCGATGAAGATGCACTAATTTCATTTATTAATACCCGAATGGGGCGCTCTTATATTCTTCAATCTCAAGGGCAAGATATTGGTGCTCATGAGTTGATGGAAAAAGCCAAAGGCAATCCTTATTTGCGTGGTGTAGTGCCTGTCGGTGGTCGATTTTTGATCATGAGTATCGATGTGCAAGGCGGTAAATCCAATGCTCGGTTTGTGGTGCAAGCTCAAGTGTTTGGCGAAGGGCTGCAGCGCTGGGTGATCGACCGTTTTGAAATTTTAACGACACCACATCGAAATGGTGACCGTATTAATCCAGCCATTTACGCTGAAGATTGGGATTTGCTCATCGAGCTGGTGATCAAGAAAACATACCCCGTTGCCGATGGCAGTGGACGAGTCATGAAACCGATATTAACACTGTGTGATTCTGGCGGTTCGGCTTCTGAAAAAGACGGCAAGAAAACCTCTGTGACCGATTTTGCTTACCAGTTTTATAACCGGCTAAAAGCGAAAGGGTTGTCACATTTGTTTCGCCTCGTGAAAGGCGCCAGTAACAAAGACATGGATTCGCTTATTAAGGAGTCATACCCAGATAAGCGCAGCAAACTGGCGCATGGTGAGATCCCTTTATTAATGCTGCACACCAGTCGACTTAAGAACCGAGTGGTGGCCAGTTACTCTCGTGATGAATTCGGCTCTCGATATTTTCATTTGCCTGCATGGGCGGAAAGAGAGTGGTTCGATGAACTGACGGCTGAATTCATTGGTGAAAAAGGCCAATGGATCTGCCCTGATAAGACGCGTAACGAGAGTTTTGATTTATGCGCGTATGCCGAAGCGGGGATGCACTTTCTTGGTGGTGATGACATCCATTGGGAAAGCGCACCACCTTGGGCGTCTGAATGGCAGATTAACCCGAATGTGATTGATGCTGACTTACAGCCTGTTTTCGAGCGCAAGCCTAAGAAACGTTATAACCACTCAAGAGGTATTTTCGGATGAGTTCAGTGATACCAACCAATCAAGAGCGTTTGCAGTGGTACCTCGAAGCCGAACAGAAAATATTACAGCAACAGTCTGTTAAGACGGCAGAAGATGAAGAGTTAACCTTGGCGAGTTTAG
Source organism: Vibrio sp. 10N.222.49.A3 (assembly GCF_041475145.1). Classification (NCBI taxonomy): domain Bacteria; kingdom Pseudomonadati; phylum Pseudomonadota; class Gammaproteobacteria; order Vibrionales; family Vibrionaceae; genus Vibrio; species Vibrio sp. 10N.222.49.A3. Next base: position 79,455 of record NZ_JBFRVM010000027.1, on the reverse strand, counting down.
CTACGGTGCGTAAAGAGATAGAGCGTTTGCAGCGCATTATCGCTCTGCAAGCTCAAGGGGGACGACGCTCTATGATACGGAGAAATTATCTTGAGTAGCCAAAACTTGCTCGACAAGCTCGTGGCCGTATTCAGTCCTCGGAAAGGCTTGGAACGTGCCTACGACAGACGGCTTTTGAATAAATACAACGCAGCGCTCCCTCGAAATCCTCATACCAAAAAAGCCAATAAACAATCGAAAGGCGATTCAAATTCGTTGAACAAAGGCGCGAAAGCGGTGTATCAACGTGCAAGGCACATGGATGAAAACAACCCGTTTGTCACGGCCATTTTGGATGAGCTTTGCGCCAATGTGATTGGTCCGAACGGCATCATGGTCGAGCCTCAGCCACTGAACCATAACGGTGAGGTTCATATTGAATGTGCTCAGGCGATCATGATCTGGTGGGAGAACTTTTCTTTAAATCAAAACATCGATGCTGAACATTCTCGCGCGGAAACTGAGTGGCTTGCGGGTCGAACATGGTTTCGTGATGGCGAGGTGTTTTGTCGAATGTTCATGGGTAAGCACAGTGATTTGATTTACCCAACAGAGACGCCCTTTGCGGTACAGCCCTTTGAGCCTGATTTTATTCCTTCCCATATAACGGAAGCTGAAGGGGGGCTGTTTGAAGGTATTAAGCGAAATAAGCTCGGCCAGGCGATCAGCTATTTGATTCAGAGAGACTCAAGAGGGTTTGAGTTTGTTGATGTCGATGCGCAGTTTGTCTGTCATTTAAAGTTCACACGGCGCTTTCATCAAAACCGTGGTATTTCCCTTTTGCATTCCATTTTGGATTTAGTCGATGACATCGAAGATTACGACCAATCTGAGCGGATTAGCGCCCAGATAGCGAGTCGTTTTGCCTATTACATAAAACGAGATCCGACATTGAATTCAAATACATCGGACGCGTTCGATCGCGGCGGTGATTTGTTTTTAGGTATGGGGAATTCGTTTGAACTGGCACCCGGTGAAGATGCTGGGGTGGTGGAGAACAATCGAAAAGAAACCATGAGCAGTCCTTTTCGAAATGCTCAGCTGCGACTGGCCAGTGGGGGCGCAGGAGTGAACAACTCTAGTGTAACCCGAGACTACAGCAACGGCAGTTATTCCGCTCAGCGCCAAGAGTTAATTGATTCGTTCAGTCGCTATCGAGTGCTGCAGCGAAAGTTCGTTTTAGGTTGGACTCGCCCACAGTATCGACATGCTTTGCAGATGGCGATGTTAGCCGGTGAAGTAAACATACCCGCTGGGGTTAAGCGAGACTCTATTTTAAATGCGATCTATCAGGCGCCAGTGATGCCATGGATTGACCCTAGCAAAGAAATGGTAGGCGTCGAAAAAGGAACCCGTTTAGGTTTGCATTCCTTAAGTCATGCACAACGTGAACGTAATATTAACCCGTTGTCGACTCGTCGCGAAATTCAATCTGAACGTCAACAAATGAATGATATGCACATCGTAAGTACGTCGGACCCTGCTCATGCGGTGAAGCTCAACAATCAAAAAGAAGAGGCAAACAATGCCAAAACCAAAGAATAGCTGGTACACGCTTAAGAATGAAGCCGATGTGATTAAGATTTGGGTGCATGGAGACATCAGTGCTTGGGATATTGATGCAATGGAAATCATTGCGGCGTTACAAGTGGCCAATAATAAAGATGTTGAATTGCGAATGCTCAGTGGTGGGGGCAGCGTTTACCAAGGTCTTGCAATGTATAACGCACTGAAGGCGCATAAAGGAAAGGTGGTGGGCATCGTCGATGGCATGGCCGCGAGTATTGCGACTTATGTCCTGCTTGCCTGTGACTCTATCCGTATGCCTGAAAATGCCATGTTGATGATCCATAACCCTGCTATCGGAGCGTGGGGTGGTGAGAAGGAAATCAACTCAGCGTTTCAACAGTTGCAAGCGGCGACCAAGACCATTTCTGAAGCTTACGCTGAAAAGTCGGGCCAACCTCTTGAGGATGTGCTCACGGCCATGGAGAACGAAACCTGGTTCACCGCGCAAGCCGCTAAAGATTGGGGGCTTGTCGATGAGGTGGTTGAAGCGGTCGACCTCAGTAACGCATTACAGAGCTTCGATGAATCTGATTTTAAGCATTTCAAACAAGCGCCAAGCGAGTTGATGAATTCGCTAACGCGACAGTCGAATGAACCGACACCTTTGGCAGCGTCTGCTCAGCCAAATGAACCTCAAATAAACAAACCCAAGCAGGTAAGCGACATGCCGAAACCAAATGAAGAATTACAAAACGCTGTAAAAGCAGAGAACCAACGCCAAGCAGATATTCGTGCGTTGTGCGCTCAACATAAAGTCAGCGAGGCATTAACCAATGAAATGCTGACTGACTTATCGTGCTCAGTGGGACAGGCATCCAGTAAGATTTTAGACAGTATTGGCAGCCAATCAGCGGCAGGTCAACAAGAGCCTGAGGTGAATTTGACGGCTGCGCACATGAGACTTGGTAACGGTAACCATGTCAAAGACGAACTGCAAAATGCGTTGAATGCACGTTGTGGTGTTGCGGATTTAGAAAAAGACAACGCGTTCGGTCATGAGTCATTATTGAATATGGCTCGCGCTTGCCTCGATGTGAATGCTCGAAGCGCAATCACCAAGAATGAATTGGTGAACCGAGCGTTTAACTCCGGTGATTTTGGCGACATCATCACCGAAGGTATTCGAACCGTGATGCGCGATGAAGCGCAAGCAAGAGCCCCGATGTGGCGTGAACTGGCTAACGTAGAGAACCTGACGGATTTTCGTGAAACTGAGCTAGTGATGGTTAATGACGCGCCGGACTTGATGAAAGTATCGGAAGATGGCGAGTACAAAGCGGCGGTCTTAAAAGGCAGCGGTGAGCGCATTCAGCTTGCGACTTTTGGCCGTGAAATCCAGTTCACTCGTCATGCCATCATTAATGACGAAATTGGCTTAGTGGCGAAGGTGCCTCGTAAATTCATGCAGTCCGGTTATCGTCTGTCAGACAAGCTGATGTTTAACGCTATCCTCGCAGGCAAGATGGCCGATGGTGGCAATGTCTTTAAAGCGGGCAAAGACAAAGGCTGGGGTAACTTCATCAATGACATTCCAGCAGGTGATTACGCGGCGATGATTATGGCTCTGCATAAGGTCTTTGCGACGGCAACCACCATCCCACTGGATGGTGAAGCGGGTCAAGGTGATGCGTTAGATCTTCGCGGAGAGCTCCTGATTGCGAGTCCAGATCATGCCTCAATGTTTGAAGCGGTTTTGAATACGGCGAGTAAACCGGATACCTTTAACCCGGCTTATAAAAAATTCGGTAAGGTGATTGAAACTGCGCGTTTAGGTGATGTGGATGGCGCTCTGGCGCTGACAGGTAAAGACTTTGATACTGTAGTGATGGGCTTCTTAGATGGCCAGCAAGACCCATGGCTAGAAACGGGCGAGGGTTGGAGCAGCGATGGAGCTAAGTTCCGTATTACTTACGACTTAATGTCGAAGGTATTGGATCGTCGTGGTATTGCCCAAGCGACCTTTAAGTAAAGCTTGGAAGAACAGTTTAATTTGATTTACAGGGTGAGCATTGCTCGCCCTTTTTTAATGGTGACAATATGCGTTTAAGCGATGGTAAAAAGATTGTGGCGACCGTACCAACGGACGGTTTTAAGAAAGATGTGCCTTGTCTGCTTGGAACTTTATTAGTGGTGCCCAACTTTACGGCGAAAGCCGGTGATACAGCAGTCTGTTACACACAAGGTCATTTTGATGGCCCGATTAAAGCCGGTGATAGCGTGAGCTTTGAATCCGAAGCGGCTTACTTTAAAAACGGTGAGTTTACCAAGACAAAGCCCACTACATCGGGGGACGTGTCTCAACCGGTTGGGGTGTTCATTGATGGTGGTGTGCTGCTGACTGGCGGCGTACTCACTGAGTTTGTGACTTAACGACTCGTGATGAGCGAGTTTGAAGCGGCTCGGCGTCTTATTCGTCAATCTATCCACCGCTGTTTTGGTCGTCCTCTTTTTGTGATGACACCACAAGGGAAGCAGATTGAAGTGATTGGATACATCCGAAGTCACGAGAAGGGCGTGAATCAAGTGCATTTACTGGCTACGGATTCTGAGCTCCCTGAAAGCTGTACTTTGCTTTATCGCGATAAACGCTACCGGTTAGTTTTTGATACAGCGGCTAAAAGCCCCAACGGCACTAGTCAGCTTATGAGGGAATATGTCCTGGTATTAGATCCCCAAGGTGCGCAGCATGAGTGGTCTGAATTTTAGTCGTTCCCAATTGCTTTTAGATACCGAGTTTATTCGTCGTTATGAAGCGTTTGAAGAAGAAATTCCGAAAGCGGTGCTTCGTGCGGCTTCGCTTACTTCTCGATGGTTACGAGCGGTATCGATGGCAGAGCTTGGCTACGAACTTAGTCTTGATAATAAAGCGCTGCGTTCGCGATTTCGAGTGTACAAAAACGGTCGTGTATCGAAGCTGTGGATTGGTGTCCGTGACATTGGTGTTCATCGAATGGGTAAGCCGGTTCAAAACCGCTTAGGTGTCCGTGTTGGTGAGCATTTTTTTGTCGGCGCGTTTATCTCTCCGATGGATAGCGATGAACTCTTGGTATGGCGAAGGCGCGGTAAGTCGAGATCTTCCATAGAAAGAGTGGAAATCGATATTGCGGATGATGTTGATTCGATTATTGAAAACTATTTGTCAGATATTAATCGTAAATTTGAGGCGTTTTTTCATCGTGAATTCAAACACGTTCTTTCGCTCGCCGCGTGAGTGGGTCTTATTGGTGGTCAATCACTTAGAGCAGCGGCTTACGCTTAAGGTCGATACTGTTTATCGACGCCAAGCGGTGGAGTTGGCCAACACCACCATCAGTTATCACATTGGCGAGGCCGAGCCGGTGAATGAATATGCCAACGACGGGCGTCACCTTCATGACATTGAATTGAGGTTCTTGGTTGAAGTACCTATATCCATGGATGGGTTTGATTTGGAAGCGTTGGACGCTTCAACGCGTGTAGAGCGAGAATTGCTGAATCAACAATTTGGTGCGTCGAGCGATTTAGACGGTGCGGTAGTGGTGTCTAATCTTCCTAGCAAATTTGATCCAAAAAATGGGGTGTTTGCACGAACCGTGACGATGAAGCAGCGTATTCGATTAGGCCCAGTAGAAGAGAGCTGGCATTACATTGATGGGGGCTCCCACCATGCTAACCAAGCTGATGAAACATGTGAGCGCATTAGAGAAGAAGGTTCTTGAATTACATGAAGAGTTAGAAGAGAACAATCGCGCTTCGGCCAATCTACTGCGCCTAGGTGTTGTTGTGAAAGCAGAGGCAAACACCGTCGATATTCAGACAGGGGATAATCTTGTAAAGAGGATCCCTTTTTTTGTGCTTGCGGCAGGAAGGGTCAGCCATTATCGGCGCCCTTCAGTTAACGAGCAGTGTTTGCTGATGAATTTGGGAAGCGGTGACAACTTAAACAATGCCGTGGCGTTAATGGGATTACCTTCTACTCACTTTCAAAGCCCAACAGTCAAAGAGAACGAGGTGATGACCGATTACGGTAACGGCATGTCAGAGCTTTATAACCTCGATGACGGCTCTCTTATTTGCCGGTATCCAGGGGGCATGAAGATCTATGGTGATACTTGGCAGGATGGGGATTATCAAGCTACTGGAGAGGTCACCGATCATACTCGTTCGATGCAAGCTGACCGAGAGATTTATAACGAACACGATCATCCAGGCATACTTCCTGGTCCTGCGAAAACCAAGCCAACGGAGCAACAACAATGATTGGTATTGATCCCAAAACAGGACACACCGTAACCGGTGCCAGTGCCTTGAGCTGTCGTTTTGCAAAGGTACTAACGACAGAAGTCAGTTCACGAGTAAAACGCCGAGGCGTTGGCAATCGAGCGGTTTCGCGTTTGGGAAAGCAGCAGACACCCACCGAAGCCATGATAGTTCAAAATCTAACGCTAGAGGCTTTATCCAACCCATTGAATGGGTTAACGGATTATCAAGGTATTCAGTGCCAAGCAATCCCACACTTGAATGGATTTAGAGTGAAAGTCTCGGGAACATGGCGCGGGGAACCTCTGCAATTGAGTGGTGCATTATGAGTAATAAACCTCAAGCTTTCAGTGAGCCTAACTTTGAATATTTGCTGAATGAATACATCAATTTTGCGGTGGAATATTGCGCTCAGCGAGATGAAGATAAAGCGAAACACTTACGTGAGGCCTTTAATAATCAAGGTGAGCTTCTCGCTCAGGTGACACAAGCGTTTGTCTTAAAACGAACCGCTGAAATTCGAGAGCAGAATCATCAAGCTTTGCAGATGTTTCGTAAGTACGTGACAGATACCGAAATGGTGGATCTGTTGGCGTTGCAATACAGTTTAAAGCGTCAGGTCATTGAAGCCGGTGATGATACTGTTTTTCCCGCAAAGCCTGCGGTCATGGAGTCTAATGAAAGTTTGCTTCAGCGTTTTGATTTGGCGCCTTTCCAGTTTCATACCACTGGTACTCGGCTTGGTTATCGTTTTCATGCCATGACTTTAGAAGAGCGCCCAACCATTACGGTGAATTCTGAAAAAGATGCTCTGGTGATGCGTTATGAGTTTCCTGAAACATCCTTACCTAACCCTATCAAAGATGCGCAAGCCAGAATGCTTGAACCTAATTCAGGCAAAGTTTGTGTGGCGTTATTAAGCCGTACATCACCTAATGGTGTTCCAAGTTCGACCTTGCTTGAAAGAGCAAGACAATATTTAAATCGTGATGACATAGCGCAAGAGTCGGATGAGGTTACGGTAAAAGCGGCAACGCCTAAACCTTATCAAATTGAAGTGACGCTTTTTACAGGAGCGGATCCCAATAATGAGGTGGAAAAAGAGTCGGCGGTCGCTGTGGCTTGGCAGTTTGCCGAGAAAGCACAAAGGCTTGGCGGCATCATTGACCGGGAAGAAGTGGCACATATCTTTTATGAGCTGGGTGCGAAGCGAGCCAAGGTTCAAGCACCGGCTCTTGATGTAATGTGCGCTTGGGATGAAGCGCCACATTGTACGGAGGTGATTGTGAATGTCCGATCTGAATAAGGTGTTTCTATCGGTCCAGCCCAATAATGCTTCTCTTATTGAAGAGGCTTTGGAGTTTGCTTGGACAGAGCTTATTCAATCCACTTTTTGTCCATATCCCAATCTCAAACAACCCTTACTGACGGATAAAACCTTCGTGGCTTTGCTTGCTGGTGAGCGAGGTGTAACGGATTGGCAGCCAAAAGACACGCTAGAAAGTCAACGTAAAACGGTGGATAAGGCGTTTGATATTCATCGAAAAGCAGGAACGCGATTTGGTTTGTCTATTGCATTGGATGCGATTGATTGTGATGTGGAAGTGACACCTTGGCATCAAATGCAACCAAGACACGCGCCGTATCATATTGAATGTATCGCATGGCAACGAAACCAGCCGCTTGATAAGGCGGCGACAACCCGAGTCTTAAGTCGTATTGAGAGCACTAAGTCTGAGCGAGACACGGTTGATTTCATTATGGCCCTTGGCGCTGAATTTGGGTTTGAATTTTCAGCGGTGAAGCAACATAGCGTTATTGCGAAAGACGATCACTGCAGCGGTAACATTAAAGCATCATCAGGCTTTGCTCCTCTGTATTGGTGCGCAGCCACACGCCTAATTTTTACAACTGATTTTGAATTTGGAGCAGTAGGATGAGTTATATCGTGCAATACACCGATGCGGGGCTCGCTGAGCTTATTAGCGCTCGTCACCAAGGGCTAAAAGGGGCAATTAAATACATTGCCGTTGGTGATCGTAGTTATACACCGACGACAGATCAGAAGGCGTTGAAAAACGAACTTCAACGCGAAGTCATTTTAGATTGGGAGGAGCTCAGCCCAACACAATTGAGAATGGGCGCCGTATTCAAAGGCAGCCAAGAATATGAAGTTCGTGAAGTGGGGTTCTTTTTAGAATCCGGTACTTTGTTGGCGGTGTATTCCGCCCCGAATACATTACTGACATACAAATCGGCGAATTCGAGTTGGTTACAGAAGTTCACACTGGATGTGTCGCCACTGCCGAGCAGCAGCGTGACAATCGAGGTCGGGACCGAGAATGTGAATTTACTGATGTCTGAAGAGGTGCTGACCGCTGCTATCGCAACGATCTCTTTAGGAACAACACAAATTAAAATAGCTCACCAGCATTTGTTGCTGAGTGAGCGGCTAAGAACGGAGCTGGGTTAATGAGTATTGAACAAAAGATTACAGATTTACAGCGAACTTCGGCAGAGCAGACAGCAGCTTCACAAGCGTTGTCGCAAGAAGTGGCAGGTAAAATGGGGGAGATTGATCAAACATTTGTTGAAGCCAAAGATAGCTTTGAGCGTTGGCGTGGCGAAGTTCAAGCAAAAGATATTAATGGTCAAAGTGTCTATGAGTCGGTGATTGATTTGACGGGGTTGAGTACCGACTATTTTTATCCAGTCTGGTGGAAAATGCCAGGTAATGAAGAGGGAGGATCAAGAATCACTATTTCAAGAAGGTACTTGGAAGACCGAAATCTAGATCCTTTCGGAACAAGGAATGTTTTTATTGCAGGGTTAAATCTGCAAATAGAAGGCGCGGGATACCCATTAAGTGGGGATGCAAATTATCTGACCATCAAACGACTTTTTCAAACCTACCGAAAAACTGTCCGAGCCGTTCAGTTTGGCATGAAATGTATTGCTCGCCCCATTGACGGTACTAAGCCTTTATATTCAGGGTTTATCTCTGGACAGGTCGTAAACCATGGTCTGAGAAGTGGGTGTTACCTCAGAGGCGGGCTGACTTATCACGTAAGAAAAAGTTTCAATAATCAGTTGTGGTATAGCCGAGAAAAGGGGGAGGTGTCAGCAGGAATATCTTCGCCGGCAAATTATGAAATTGACTGGAAAGTTAAGGCGTATCATATAGATGACCCATTTCTTGGCCCTGACTATGAAGAGCGTTGTCTAGCTTATACGTTAGATAACGATAAACGTTATGTAACAAAAGACTGAGGGCGACATGAGTTACTATATCAAAGAGTTGACTTATTCTAATGGAGAGACACTTTACAATGTGCCCGCAGAACTAGGCATTTTGATCGAAATGGGCTTTAGTGAAGATCGAGCTTCAGAGATTTGCCTAGAGGCTGAACATGAGGCTCTATGGGAACTTATTCGAGCAGAGCGTCATTCAAAGCTTATGGAGACGGATTTTACTCAAGTGGGTGATGCTCCAATTACAGAAGAAAAGAAGCTTGCGTTTGCAGCGTACCGTCAAGCGCTTCGCGATTTACCCCAAAACTTTTCCAATCCAAATGACGTCATTTGGCCAGAAAAGCCAACCCTATAAACCGCTTCTAATAAGGCGGTTTTTTTGTATCTAGACAAAGCCCTTTGCAGCAATGTGAAGGGCTTTTTTATTGGAGCGTTTGTCTGTGCAGAAATCAAAAGTGAAAACACTGGAATACCCGATCATCAAAGAGTTTCGATTGAATGGTCGTTGGGTATCTCCAAATGAAAAAACTATCCATCTTTTGCCTCAACAAACGGCCTTCCTTATTCAAAACGGGAAATTAGGGCCAGCGATTGAAGTCAAGGTGTCGTCTAAATCCACGGAAAAAGAGGGCAAGTAATGCTCACGCCAATCCAAGATTTTGAGCTCAATGGGGTAGAAGTTAACACCATTGAGCCTCAACCAAGCATGGGGCCACTCGCATTACAGGTGGTTCACTTAACCGGTACCGCGCCAAATAAGAGTACAGGCTTGAGTTATAACGAGCCAACGCGTTTATGGAATTACAGTCATGCGATGTTATCGCTTGATGGCGTTGGGACCAGGCAAGGCACATTGCCTAATGTGGTTCGCTACTTACTTGAATACGTTAAGTGCATTGTGTACGTCACGATTGTGGAAGCCAAGGCGAACGTATCCGTGACTGAAGCGAATATCATCGGCGGGGTAAACAGTTCTACAGGAGCTATCACCGGCCTTGAAACCGTTAAGGCGTGCGCTGAAACGCCAACCATCATTGCGGCGCCAGGCTTTAACTCGAAAGCCGTGGGTCAAAAGCTGGCGCTTATTGGTCGTGACGTTCGCTGTCGCCCGGTTCTTGATGGCCCAAATACCAATGATATGGCAGCTGCAGAGTTTGCCGCTGAATTTGGCTCGGAAGGGACGGGACAAGATAAACTGTCGATTATCGACCCATGGTTTTTAAAAACCTATGACGGCGTGCAATCTCTTATGCCGGCTTCTATTGCTTTGGTGGCAGCGATGGCCTCGGTCGAAGGCTGGGAGAGTCCCCAAAATCAAGGGGTACTTTGTGATGAAACTGCTCGTAATGTTTCATACAAAATTAACGATAAAACCACTCAAGCCAATTTCCTGAATAAGCATGGTGTGGTGACGATTGCTCGCACACGAATGGGGGGAATGTCGATCATTGGCAACCGCTCTAATACTGGGCGCTTTCTTTCTCATGTTGGTTTGGAAGATTTGATGGCGCGTAAGCTGGAAGAAACCAGCCAACCGCTGATGGGTAAGCAGCTTACCGAAGAGTTCATGGATCAAGCTGTTGACCGTTTAACGAACTGGGGCCAAAACTTGGTGGCTCAGGGCGTTATCCCAGTATTCAAAGCATTCCTGCACCCAAGCAAAAACAACCTAGAGAATTATACCTCTGGGCGTTGGTACTTGTGTGTTAACTATGGTCGCTATGCTCCGAATGAGCACATGGTCTATGAAATGAGTGTAGACAACGGCCTTATCGAAGCGTGGCTAGAGGAGGTCGTCAATGGCTGATCGTATTCGCATGCGGCTCTCGGCGCAGATTGAATCTGTGCCGTTGATGAACGAAATTGTGGAGTTCACTCCGGTTGATATCAAAACCAAGACGGTGTCTAACGAGGGCTCGTTTGTCCAGTCTGAAGATGTAGTGGGCTTTGAGCCGCTTAAGTGGACGCTTAAAGTACGTGGTGATCACCAAAAAATCCAAAATGCACTTGGCCGCTTCTTTATGGATAACGCTCAAATTAACGTGACGGAAAAAGGCAAAGGCACCGATCAGGCGAAGTACCAAGAGGTTTACTCGATGTACGGGCCAATCACCAACATCAAAAAAGATGCAGTGAAGATGGGAGAAAAGCCAACCGTAACCATTGAAGGTACCTGTAAAGCATACAAACTCACCGATACGGGTACTGTCATTCACGACATTAATGTCGATACGGGCAAGACCGTCGTTGGCGGTATGGATTTGATGGGGACAGCGGGTATTAGTTAGGAGAGGTGTTGATACACCTCGACCAGTGGCAGGGGGAATGGTCGTTTGTTTTTGTCTTGCTCGACTGCTTTGACCTTGTTAATGCGAATAACTATTGGTTATTTTGGCTTAAAAGAGTTTATTCCCAAGCTATCGTAAAGCCACCCGCATCCCAGTCGTCCGGGAGCGTGTAACCAGAATCTACCAATGATGAGATTATGGGTTTTATCACGGCCTCTACGACAGGCTCTTCACCATCGCATAGTTCAAACTCGTTTAGAGAAATGTAAGCTGAAAAGAGTCCAAGTGCGGAGCGGCGGTGGATTTCATTCGTAATTTGGTTCAGTAAACTCAACTGAAGAGAGTCTTTACTCGCTAATGCTTTTTCTTTTGCTTCGCTTGCGTTTGGAAGTTTCGATTGCGTAGGTTGTTCTTTTAAAAATGAAGCGCTCAAACGACTAACAATCTCGGAGTTTACGGAGATATTGTGTTCGTTTGCTGCTAAATGAAGGTTTTGCTTTAGATCTTCTGGCATACGTACGTTTATTTGGGGAGGACGTTGGCTCATATAAAATTCCTGAAAACAATCTTTGGCAATAATAGCCACTTACTACTATTCTTCAATGGTAGCACTTGGCTACTATTGTGGGGCAGGAGAAAGAAGGTGGGTGATTACAAGTGTAGAAACGAAAAAACCCCAATGCGCTAACACTGAGGTTTAGATTCAATTCAATATTCCTTGGAGGGAAATATGAGAAATGAACAAGTTAATATTCTAACACCGAATCAGATGCCTGTCATTGCAGGTATAGATATACGTGTCGATGATATGGGCCGTTACAACTTAAATAATTTACATAGAGCGAGTGGCTTTGGTAGCAATAAAGCACCAGCTCAATGGTTAAGGACTCAGCAAGCGAAAGAGATAGTTCGAGAAGTGACCGATCTGCAGATCTGCACATCGCCTTTGAATATTATAAAAGGTGGGAAGAGCCAAGGAACATTTGCTCATGAGTTAATAGCTGTTTCTTTTGCAGGTTGGCTTAGCCCCCGTTTTCAGTTAACAGTCAATCAAGCATTTTTAGACTCTAAACAAGTAGAACGCCCTGAACTAACCACAACCGAGATATTAGAGATTGCTTTAGAAGCCTCAAAAGAGCGTGATGTTCTTAGGGTAGAAAACAAAGAACAAGCTGAAAAAATCGAAGGGCTTGAAAATCTATTTAAAGGTGGATTGACCGCTCCACAGTTTGGCCGAATGCTTAATGGTATTAACGTCCAACGAATCAACGCTTTTCTTGTTGAATTAGGATGGGTGTATAGAGAGCGTGGTAAAAAGTCTGGTTATCGTGTTGCTAGTTATGCAAGAGATAACTATATGACAGAAAAGGAGAACGTGATCTCTATGCATGGGTACGACTCTTTTGTAACAGCCACGCCAATCTTGCTACAAAAAGGCGCTACCAAGTTATATGAGCTGTATCTAAAGGGTAAGTTACCAATGAAGAAGAATTGGGATAGTGAGTACACCCATCTTAAGCTTAGTAAGGAACTGGTGGCAGCATGAGTAAAGCTGATAACCCAGAATGGGAAGATATTGAGCACGCTCTTATATCATTTCGCAGTATTTCTTCAATGCTCTGTATTGTGCTTGAAGGCCAAGAGCGAAAAACGGATCAGTACTCAGCTATTGAAGGTGTTATTCAGCTAGCTGATTTTCAAGAGCGCAAGCTAAGTAATTTGGTTTGTCAGACTCACTAACCTTATCCAATCAAAACCTAAGCCACCCAAATCGGGTGGCTTTTTTTATGGAAAAATTCATGAAAAATCAAAGCAAACTGACTTTCTTCTCGCGTGAAAGCGTGACCCTTAAAACGATCCCTGTTGCGCAGTTCCGTAAGCTGCCGCACATCGAAACCGAACAAGAACTCACGGCCAAACAGCTATTCGAACAACGCAAAGCAGTGATCATGGCGTGCAGTGATGTGGCCAAAGAAGAGTTCGAAACCTTATCGGTGCCTGACTTCAATCAGCTCTATGACGACATCTGTGATTTGATTCTAAAACCATCAGATGAACTGCGGGGTGAACAGCTTAATGGTAAGTCGGTAGAGTTTGCCTTGCTGCATCCTTTCGAAAATGAAGTGGGTGAAAAGATTAATAAGGTGAAGTTTGCCATTCCTAAAGTAGCGCATTCTGAAGCGTTAGCGGACATCCTTGAAGAGCGAGCGCGTGAAGACTTCATGTTTGAGGTGATTACGGGTTTGCAAACGTCCGATCTTGATTTTCTCTCAATCAATGATTATTTGGCGCTAAAACCGCAGGTGGGCGCTTTTTTTCAACAATCGGCGGCGTACTTTCGCCCGATGACGTTGAGAGCCTAATCGACCTTGTTCCAATGCACCGAAATACATCTGAATCTGAACTAAGGCGATGGCCACAAGATGTCGCGGTGCGCCGTTATGAGCTTATCCTCGCCAAACTTGGGGTGAAATAATGTCCGAGAAAATTAACCTCGTTCTTAATACCACCGTCAATGGTCTTGAGGACATTGTTTCAACGACCACAGCCACAGAGCGGTTAACCGCCGCACTTGAAAGCCAACGTGGCGAGGTGATCTCACTTAATGGCAAGCTCAAGCAGTTAAATGGTTTTGAGTCTGCCAGCAAGCGAGCGGCTAAGTTGGCCGGTCAGCTTGATGATGCTAAAGCAAAGGTGACTCGCCTTAGTCAAGAACTGGAAGACAACAAACAGCGAACTTCAGGCCTTCGGGTTGAATACAGTAAGACACAAGCGGAGATAAAAAGCCTCAACTCCCAAATGAAAAAGGCCTCGGGCGAAGGGGCCATTGATTTAAAGAACCGGTTATACGAAGCGCAAAAACGGCTAGATTCGTTTAACGATGAGATTCACCAGGGCAAGGTGAAAACCAATGAGTTGAATGCGGCCTATAAAGCGGCAGGCAAACGGGTTACCCAGCTAACTGATAGCCAAAATAAGCAGCGCGACAAACTCAGAGGGTTGGGTGCCGCGTTAAAAGAGTCGGGGATCAATACTGGCCGTTTGAGTGATGAGCAAAGAAAGCTCGAAGCTCAGGCAGAAAAGGCCACAGCTGCAATCGCCAAACAAAATCGTCACTTGAAAGAGATGAAATCAATTCAATCACGAATTGATACTCGCGATGCAAAACTGAGTGAGATTGGTGGTAAAGCGACGTCGCTTGCCATGGCTGCTGCGCCAATAGCGGCCACGGTATGGTCGGCAGTTAAAAACGAAAGCTCGTTTGCTGATGTGAAAAAGGTGGTCGATATGACCCCTGAAGAAGCAGACGCTATGCGTAATTGGTCGCTAAAAACCTCCACTGAAACCCCGATGAGCGCCAATGACATCAACGCCATGTTGGCTGCTGGTGGGCAAAGCGGCATCAAAGACAAAGCTGAGTTAAAACAGTTCGTGCTCGATTCTGCCCAAATGGGTGTCGCTTTCGATATGGAAGCAGGCCAAGCGGGTGAAACCCTCGCGGTATTTAAAGCAGCATTAGGGTTAGATCAAAATGGTGCGATGGGCCTTGCTGGCCTTGCCAACCATTTATCGAACAACTCGAATGCGAAAGCTAAAGACATTGCAGGCGTGATGGCTAGGCAAGGAGCGTCTGCCAAAATGGCGGGGTTCTCCGCTAATGAAGCCGCGGCGCTTTCGGCGTCGATGTTGTCTGCAGGTATGGGTGAAGAACGTTCTGCAACCGCACTTAAGAATATCTCAGGTCGCCTAACTCTTGGCGGCGCAGCAACCAAAGCGCAGCAAACCGCGTTATCAACCGTAGGTTTCGATTCGGTAGATCTCGCGGCCTCAATGCAAAACGATGCTTCGGGTACGTTACTGCAAGTGCTTGAAGCCATAAAAGATGCGCCATTAGAAGAACAAAGTGCGTTAATCACTCAAATCTTTGGTGAAGAAGCTAAAGGGGCTGTGGCTTCACTGGCGGGTAACACGGATCTCTTTCGTAAAACACTTAAGTTAGCTAAGCAAGGGCAAGACGTTCATATTCAGTCATTACAAGACGAATATGAGGCGCGAATAAACACCAGCGAAAACGGTATTTCTCAGTTCATCAACAAGGTGAATCGTTTAAGCGTGATCATTGGTACCGCTCTTTTACCCGCGCTCAATTGGGTACTTGAGCCATTAGGTGATGGCATCAACCTATTGGCGGATTTTGCCGAAGCTAACCAGGGCGTTACTGCTGCGGTTGGAATTGGTGTTGCTGGCTTATTGGCGTTCAAAGGCGCGATGTTAGCAGGCAAAGCCGCCTCCCTTATCTTTGGTAATACTCTCGATAAAGGGCGTTTGTTTCGAAAGGGCTTAAACCGAGAGACGCAGCAGAGTGGCCGCGCAGCGGCATTTGCAACTAAGCAATTGAGTCGGTTGAATCAAACCATGATGAGCATGGGATCTGGAGGCAGAGGAAGTAGTGGGCGAGGTGGCGGCTTGGGTGCTAGTGGTAGACGGTCAAAAAGTCGAATGCCTCCACGCAAGTTACGTTCACGAAACCCATTAGCGCGAGCCTACAACATGGCAAGTACTATGATGACCTCTAATAAAGCGGCATTACCTTTGGCATTGGGTGGGGGAGCATTGGCCATGACGCCGACGATTGCCATGGCTCAAGACGGTATAGGGTTGGCTGGAGATATTGCACAAGGCGCGGGGAAGATGGGGCTAGGTAAGTTACTCAGGCCACTTGATATGGCGATTAGTGCCGGCAACATTGCAACGGCGGTGACCGAAGGCGATACCAAAACTGCATTGGCCGAAGGTGGTGGGTTACTTGGCAGCATGGGTGGAGCCAGTGTTGGAGCGACTATCGGAACCATGATTTTTCCAGGCGTCGGTACCGTGATAGGTGGTTTAGCCGGTTCGCTATTAGGCGATCTTGGTGGTGAGTTTTTAGGGGGATGGTTTGGCGATAAGCTGGATTCACCCGACGACAAGCTCATGGCCTCGGAAGCCGTGTCTGAAAAGTTAGTTGAGAAAGAAAAAACCGAATCTCTCATTCGACAAACACCCAATGTCACCTTTAAAACCGACGTCGCTATTCAAACCGTATCAGGCATGGATGAACAGAAAATTGCGGCTCAGGTTACCGCTCAAATTGACCAACAAATGAAGTCTCAATATGAATCTTTAACGGGGCTTACCATCGACGATTCCATTAGCGTATCTGCTATTGATAGAGGTTAACCATGCATCATTTAGTGATCGGAGAGTTCGTATTTTCGGTTGGAGATAAAACACCCATAACGAAGTTTGATAGAACCACGGCGGGCGCTTACTCAGAAGTCGGCCTCATTGATAATGCGCGTTCAGAGCGAACGGGCAGACCACTTGAAACGATAGACATCACAGCAAAATGGCTTCAATACAGTGCTGCTAAATCAGTGGATGCGATTCGTGCCTTGATTGATGAGCCTCAACAAGTGAGTGATGGTCAAGGTTTTAACCTTGGCCGTTGGACGATTAAGCAGATTAAAGAGGGGCGCAGTGAGCTGATCCACGATGGTCGAGCCATGGTGACTGATATGTCTTTGCAGCTATTGGAGTCTCGTGGATGAAAATATTTGCTCGTAAAGGGGAATTAATCACCGATTTACTTTTTAAACAAACAGGCCAAGACAGTGATCAGTTAGAGATCGAGTTTTATCGCCTTAATCCGCATGTCCGTGGTGATGTATTTACTGTGGATACCAATGTCCATATTCCTGAAATATCCACTGTGAACCCCACTCAATCTGTTACGAGGTCTTGGGATTAATGTTCAAACTAGTAGGTAAAAATAGCGAACTGTTATTGGCTCGTCTTAAATCCTGGCGCCTATCTGATGGCAACGGGATTGAGGGGGATAGCCTTTCTTTAACGATCAATTCTGATGACATTGACGGCATTCCCCCTAAAGGTGAGAAGTACTCTGTGTATTTGGGGGAAGTGCTACGTGATGAATTTCAAATATCGAAACGTTCAATCAGTTTACATCCGCGTGAAGTTGTCTTAGTGCTATCGGTCGCCCCATTCAGTATTAAAGATGAAACCGGTTATCGAGAGCGTAAGTCGATGAGCTGGGACAACACAAAACTTGCTCAAATCGTCGCGGATAATGTTGCTCCTCATGGCTTTCAAGCTTTTGTTCATCCGAGATTACAAAAAATTGAAATCGAGCATATTGATCGTACTGATGAAAGTACACCGTCATTCCTTTATCGACTGGCCAAACAATATGATGCCGTCGCCAAGCCTATCGATGGCCGTTTCATCTTTGCTCCCAAGGGAGAAGCAAGAAGCGCAAGTGGCAAAGATATTGAAACCGTTACCTTGTCACAACCTAGTGGTAATAACCCGCAGTTGCCCAATTTCACGAATGTGAGTATCGACCTCGATGGCCGAACGGATGTCACAGGCGTGAAAGCATTTTATCTTTCGACTGAGAACGGCACTCGGCAAGAAATCAGAAAAGGGAAGGCACCGTTTAGATCGATTGGTAAAGATAGAAACAGCCAGCAAGAAGCTGAGCAGGCATGCGCTAGTGAGCTAAGAAAAATGCAGCGAGAGGGACGAAAGCTCAGTATCGAAGCACCGCCAAATCCTGCTGTGTTTGCTGAAGGGCTATTGGTTTTGGATAGCTCTTTCCCTGGTGTATTCCAAGGAACGTGCTCAATAGATAGCGTCTCGATTTCAGGTCAAGGCCTGCAGCCAAGACGAATGAGCATTAAAGCCACCTTAACGGGAGAATAGGATGATTACGTTGAATTCTGGTGTTCATCATGTTGCGACCGTTCGCTGTAAGATTTCTGATGCGCAGATTAAGAGGCATGCAAAACTGCCCCATGTGAAGCAGCTGAAAGACGAACGGTACTCAGTGTACCTGCGCTACAAGAAAAACAGACAACAAGGATCTTGGGTGTTTTATGAATACAAAGGTGGCAATCAGACCGCTCATGTTTTTGGGAAATACCCTAACTTGAGCGCAAAACACATCCCAGACGTTATCGAGCATATAGTAAAAGAGCTCTCCACTGGCACCAGATCTCGCTCTAATGAATTTATGACCGTCGATGAGTTGCTGGTTTGGTATTTAGATATGGAGACGCGAAACGGACATTTATCTAAAGACCGGCTGAGTTCGCTTAAAGCCATGATTGACTCACACCTGGTTTCCTGTCTTCACGGTGTTGAGATTGCTGGGCTTTCACATCGTGAAATTGAAAAACAGTTGATGAAGCCTCTACGCGAAGGGCTGTACTCAATTAGTTATATTCGCTCTATATTTCAGGCGTTAAAAGTCGCATTCAACCAGGCGAAAAAGATGAACAAAATCGGCCATAACCCGCTCAATGACATGATGTTTACTGACTTTGTGAAGGCCAAAATCAAACCAAAGGGATGTAATTTGCTCGTTGGGCATACACCAGGCTTACTTGAGCAGTTTGGTCAAGCCGAGCCATTGACTCGGATGTTGTGTTTGATGATGGTTAGTCACGGTACCCGCATTGGTGAAACGCGCAAAGCGAAGTGGTGCAACATTTGTTTTGTCACCAATCGTTGGAAGATCCCGATACGTGATACGAAGACAAGAAAAGAGATCTTATATCCACTCACCGATGAATGGGTCAGTCTGCTGCAGGCCTATAAAGCCTGGCAATTGGCGAATCATTACAAAGGGAACAATCTATTTCCTTCTTCCAAGCGAGATCAACGTCCAGTATCAAGCGCTGATGCCACTCAGATGATTAGAGCTATAGCGAATGGCAAATGGACCGCTCATGACTTAAGAAAGTTAGCGCGTACTGTGTGGGCTGATATCGGGATTGATTATCTGGTTGCAGAAACGCTATTGAATCATGCAAAGGGAAAACTGGAGCAAGCGTACATTCACACTCACATCGAGCTGCAGAAGTCAGAAGCCCTTAAAACGTATCATTCTTGGCTAAAAATTTGCTGGCGAGACTGTTTTATTGCTGATTTTTAAAAAACGTTCACATTGAAAATGATCTGTTAGATCAACAAGTAAAAACCATCTAGATCATAATTGCAGAGGACAGTATTAGTATGGGTGATTTTGAGCAAAAAGGTGAGGTGAGTCACGCTTTGGTGGCTGCTGCGCGACTTGTTCCGCACCAGGTGAAATTGGTGAAGTTGAGCAAGACACAATTGAGAGTGTTGGGTTCGATAAAGCAGGGCGAAGAGGTGACAGCGCAATATATTGCTAAGCGATGTGGTTTGTCACCGAGTTGGGCAAGTTCTCTGCTAAGGCAGCTGAATGAAAGACGGTACTTAACTCGAGCAAGTATTTCTCTCGAACGTGGTGGAACCGTCTTTACTTACTATAGATCTAATTAGCGATTCTATTTTTTAAACTTGGGCTTACTTTTATCTATTGCTAGTTCTAAATCTGCGTGTGTAAGTCTGGACTTTCCTTTCGCCTTCTTAGTTGCATCACCTAAGCCTTTTAAGGCATCTCTATTCTCTTGAGTTTGGCCGAACCCTGCCTTTCGAAGGTGTCTATTTAACTCATAGTCTTCAGAAAAGTTTACTAGTTCATGGTCGTTAGCAGGCATAACATGTCTCCTTATATTAAATGAAATGCACATTCGATTATGCTCCTTGTCGCCATGTGAGTTTAGTGATGAATGTCAAATATCTACTTATAGATTAAGTGGATAGGTTCTTCTGGAGTCTATAGGGTTGCAAACGAGTCCACACCGCGCGAAATGAAAATTTTTCGGGTTGTATGGTCACCACCAGCCCTAAGATTTTTACAATATTGCTGGAAGAACCAAGACTGAGCGTGATGCGTAACGCCAGTGAATTCGATCAATGCCTAATATTTGTCTGGTTAATTTTATAAAAATTGCAATTCCATCTCACATATGAAACAAATTGGAATATTTGGTTTGGAGGTCATAAATGGATCGAGCATATAATGAGACATCAGACAATATTGAATACGCTTTTATGCTCAAAGAGTTTCCAAACGTATATATTGAAAAATCAAAGTACTTTTGTCCCAATCCACTTTGTAGATATGTAGCCACTCCTTGTTCATATAAAGAGCATAACGTTTATCAGCCATATTATAAGTATCTCGATGGACATAGCATGGGGTGTTGCTTCTCACCTGAATTTGGCGGTAGAGAAGCTATTGACGCTAAAGGTAGAAAGAATTGGGTTTTGCCTAAAGTCGTTGAGATCACGTTACCAAAAGATGACAGTGAACTAAAAAGAAACGGTGGACCCGGTTCCTGTAATACATTAACAAATACAAAAAATGGTAATTCTACTGGTAAGAAGGGCAACGGTAAGGGGCAGGGTAAGCTTTCAAGTAGTGTCGCAGCGGCAACAATTTTTTATATGCAAGATGTTGAGAATAACGCCTTGGAGCCATTGACGTTACCTGATGTCAAAGGTAAATATCGTTTTGTTTTTCAACAGATTTTTAATTGGAGCAATATAGAGTCTTACAAACCGGGTCACATTTTTTACGCAGACCTTAGGTATACCTCTGAATTATTCACCTCTGAGGACGTCATTTCTATAACTCTAAATGTGAAAGAACCTCAAAGTTCAAAATGGTTTGAGTTAAAGCTATGTTGTAACGAGTGGTCTAATCGTGAACGTAATGCAATCGTAGATGAACTGAAAAGAGCTCAGAGATTTGCGGCGCTGGCACAGAAAAAAAACGAAGTAGCTTCAGTTTACTTTATTGGTAGACAAAATGAGTCTGAGAAGCATATTTTTGAATGCGATTATGCCCAGTTCCTGTATGTGTTTACGGGAGAGCGAGTAAAATTAGAAAACAACTATTTGGGCTTTAACAGAAAAGCGGAGGTAACTGTTCCGCCAGTCGAAAATTCATCACGCGTCCAACCTAACATACCTTTCGTCGAAGAAATTGAAGAAAACCTACCTCCACGAAACGAATATTTAGGGGGCCCCATAGAAATCCAGCAGCTTAAACCGGATGATAACCATGAAGCGTCAACCTCTGACAATAGTTCCAATATTCAGTCTCATGAAGTCATTGATGGTTTGAGCTCACAAACGTCAACAGAACCCCAAATAACTGTGGATGTAGACAAAGCAAAACAAAAAACGGTGACTGTTGATGTTAAGCCAGAGTCAAGCGCCAAACTTGATAAGCATCCAATAAAGCCCGTGGTTGAGAAGCCCTCAATTTTTAAACAAGTATTTAATAAAGTGGCTAGCTTTTTTGTCGATCAATGAGCACAAAGTAAGCTGTCATTTAAAGATACCCAACTTATTCCTACTTGGGTAAAGCTTGATAAAGCTAGCCTAGATGTTGCGAGGCGAGTTATGCAAGTTGTTGATTTTTTGAAAGCAGAAGAGTCATACAAACGACTAAGGCACCAATTGGCGCCTTTATCTATTCAACTCAACAATTTTTTCCCTTCGCCGCTAACAACATCGCCAACCTAGAATTCGCTGTTTCAGCAATTTTCGCGTAATCCTCAATAGAAAAGTAACCAGGCTCCCGCAACAGTTCTGGAATTCTTGAACGCTCGAATACCATCACATCATCACTCATCGGAACTGTACCGATCACGCGGCCATTTTCTAATGTCATTAAAAGTTTGGTGGTAACACGGGGTGGAGTTGAGGTAGGGAGCTGATTGGTTTCGTTGTTCCAGTATCGCCAAAGAACATCATCACATTCATTTTGGTATTGGATCACTTTGTCGCGGATTTCTTTGCGGACTCGATTAGGTTGGAGTGTTTGGAGCCAGCCGAAGAGTTTTCGAAGCGGGATGCAGAGTAAATCGCGGTTTTTAGAATCTTGAGCAACTGTTGCTATAACAGCAACACTCCATCTCTCTTTATTACTACCAAGTTTGCGGGATTGGTAACTCCAATCTAAACCCATACCTTCAACAATTGGCTTCATTGGTATGTGGGCCTCGCTATCGTGGTTGATAACGATTAGGTTTGAACCGTGGAAAGGTACATTGATTTGGTTAGGCATAAGAGCCTCCATCTACGTAGTTTTATGTAAATATCACCACGCAATATGACCAAACATTGGGTGGTGAACTGAACAGAGTTTGGTCATACCGTCTACGCAGGAAACGGCTCGCCGAAGCGACTCCATCCAGCCCACCATAATTTGGGTGTGCTAAAACGCGCGCATAAAAAAACCAGCAGAAAGCTGGCGAATACACGCCTACGTAAAAACTTCAGGTGACCAAACCTGTCATTGGATTTTGCCAATGAAGTTTCATTATGAGTCGATGAGTGTAATAAATCAAGATGCAAAACAGTGGGAATTTAAAGGTGAGTGGTTGTGTGGTGGTAGATTAAACGAGATTGGTCTTACCGCTCCAAGGCTACGGTGCGCCGAAGCGCTCTCACCTAATCTACCAAAGAGAAGGAAACTGAGTAGCGTTGGTCCTACCGCTACAGGCAAGGCGGGCCAGCCAAAGCTGCACTACTCAGTGTTGCTAGTTAAGGGCTACCTGTTTCAGTCCCATTGCACAAAATGCACTATGCAGAAACTTTGTAAGTGTCATGGTGCATATTGGCAACGCTTTAAACAGCTAAATTGGATCAATACGAAAGGGCAAAGGCAAATAGTCACACTTGCCTTATCATTGTAACTGTACAAATATACAAGTATGAGTTCGCTTTTAAGCCATTTGGTGGCTTTCTGCCTTTAAGTCAAATTTGTTATGGATAATACCATATGCATACACACTCTAAAGGCTAGAGTGTTTTATTACAATGAGGGCAATGCTTCGGAACTGACCATAATTTTTTCGAATGGGCAATCTTTCGGCAATATTTGCAAATGGTTGTATTGTACATAGATAAACTAACACTAAAAAAAGCGCCAACAGATAAAATTATTTTGCTAGTTAAAGGGAAATCCTTATTAGGTACGTCAAAATAATTAAAAAATATAGAAATCATTGGAACAAACAATATCGCTGTAAGTAATAGATTCAATCTATATATAGCCAATGCCAATTTATAGCTTTTTATCTTAAATAATCCTAGTTTAAAACTAGTGAAAACTAGGATATTCACTATTAGCATACCAATAACAACAATCTCGCTAAGCATCTAATTAACGCCCTCCCCAAGGACTGTTTACGCCAACCCCACCGTCACTATTTTCATTCACACCCCCAGAGTGGCCAGACTCATTGTCGTTACCATTTTGGGTGTCACCATGTCCTCCAAAATTTGGATTATGGTTATCCGATGAGTCGTTAGAATCATTATTATCATCTGACGGAGTGGGTTCAAAACCAACGGATCCAGTTATATCAACGTCAGGAATTCCAGTTAAACCTAACGTGACTCCAATGCCTTGAATCGACAAATCAGTACTAGACATCAAAATACCTCCTAAACCTACCACTGGGTTTACATCAAACGTTGAAACTATACTGGGACCATACATGATGGCATCCAAGTCATCACTATTGTAAAAAGCTGCATATGCTTCCATTTCTACGTCTGCGTTTGTGAAGGAGCCGCCTACCGAAGCCGAAGGTTCAACTTCGCTAAAGTTAGTTGTAACACTGAAACTTGCAGAGGCATAAGGTACTTGGACATTAATACCTAATTGCACTGACATTGGCTCTGGTTGACGCCAATTATCCGGAGTTGGACAGCCCGGGTCGCAAATCGCACTTTGAGCTATAACTTGATGCTTAGTATGATTATACTCATTTGCAGCAAGCAAAGTAACTGCAGGTGTATATCCTTGTGGGATTGATGTTTGAAGAACAGAGAACTCTATATATTCATAGTTATCGTCAACTCTATAGCCCTTTTCTAATTCAATCATTTCTAGATAACTATACCCATCACCATTCTTCTTTTCCTTTACGAAAGCAGGTCTTTGAAACATCGGCATTTTATGCTTAAATCGTTTTATTTTGGTATTGGTGATTTCAATCGAATTATTGATAGGGTTTCGATAATATTCTCCATTCTTATTTTTGTATTTCACAACAACTATTGCATGATCCAATCTGAATGTTTCATTCTTCCTAATTTTTAACATAAAGGCACTGGACTCAGATCTAATTAGGTTACTCCCCCAATAGGTTTCATTGTAATCTGTGACGGTTTTGAATTCGATACCAAGGTCGGACACCGTTATAGTTTTTACATCATTTGTAGCTAAGTTATCCCAATCGTATTCGTAGCCATCTTTAATTATAGAATTTGGCTTCACAGTTGAAGAAGATATATTTGGTGAGCCATTCCCTAAGGAGATTGTACTTACTCCCGCAATTGTACTCGCAGACACTAATGCTAGTAATGATAAGAGTGTTCTCATTATAAAATTCCTTATTTGTACCAGCTCTTACATATATCCCCATCAGGCTATCTAACGTTATTAATTAATTAAATAAATTATAATTTTTTGCTTGTACTGAATCGGCGCCTTTAATCATTTAAACTCACCATCTCTTTCCTTTCACAGCCAGCAGATCCGCCAATTTAGAATTCGCCGTCTCAGCAATTTTCGCGTAATCCTCAATAGAAAAGTAACCAGGCTCACGTAGCAATTCTGGAAGCCTTGAGCGCTCGAATACCATCACATCATCACCAATCGGAACAGTACCGATCACGCGGCCATTTTCTAATGTCATTAAAAGTTTGGTGGTAACAGGGATTGTACTTGGGGTGGGGAGTTGGTTGGTTTCTTGGTTCCAGTATCGCCAAAGAACATCGTCACATTCGTTTTGGTATTGGATTACTTTGTTGCGGATTCGATTTGGTTGAAGTGTTTGGAGCCAACCAAAGAGTTTTCGAAGCGGGATGCAGAGTAAATCGCGGTTTTTAGAATCTTGAGCAACTGTTGCTATAAAAGCAGCACTCCACCTTTCTTTATTACTATCAAGTTTGCGGGATTGGTAACGAGTAGTAATGAAAATTCACAGACTCTCAGGGAGGGGTGCCTACATTTAACCTAGAAAGAAATAAAGACATAGTTCTCATGCTTTGCTTTAAGTGCAGCATTGTTATTTCATGTTAATTCGCTACAATGCCCCGGTACTTATAAAGGCGCATCTGTATTTGTGCCTAAATTTGTACCAATTCTTACATATATCCCCATTAAGTTTTTTAACTTTTTGAATTGAATATATTAAATAATTTTCATGTGTTGCTTGGTGTGCAACACCACTGTAAAGGACAAATAATGCCAATTATTACTCTTCCTGACGGTAGTCAGCGTCAATTTGACAACCCTGTATCAACTCTAGATGTTGCCCTATCAATCGGTCCTGGTCTTGCGAAAGCAACCATTGCTGGTCGTGTAGATGGCGAGCGTGTTGATGCTTGTGATCTTATCGAAAACGATGCAAGCCTAGAAATCATCACAGCTAAAGATGAAGTTGATGGCCTTGAGATCGTTCGTCACTCTTGTGCTCACCTTTTAGGTCACGCGATTAAGCAGCTTTTTCCAGAAGCGAAAATGGCGATCGGTCCTACTATTGATAACGGTTTCTACTACGATATCGACCTTGAGCACTCTCTAACGCAAGAAGATCTAGAAAAGATTGAAAAGCGTATGAAAGAGCTAGCGAAGACCAAGTATCAGGTTGTTAAGAAGAAAGTTAGCTGGCAGGAAGCGCGTGACGCATTCGAAGCTCGCGGCGAGACTTACAAAATCGAAATCTTGGATGAGAACGTTTCTAAAGACGATCGTCCAGGCCTGTACCATCATGAAGAATACATCGATATGTGTCGTGGTCCCCACGTTCCACATATGGGCTTCTGCCAACACTTCACACTACTTAACGTAGCAGGTGCTTACTGGCGTGGTAACAGTGACAACAAGATGCTTCAACGTATCTACGGCACTGCATTCCATGACAAGAAAGCGCTTAAGGCTCACCTAGTGCGCCTAGAAGAAGCGGCTAAGCGCGATCACCGTAAAATCGGTAAGCACTTAGATCTATTCCACATGCAGCAAGAAGCACCAGGCATGGTGTTCTGGCATCACAACGGTTGGACTATCTTCCGTGAGCTAGAAGTATTTATTCGTCAGAAGCTGACTGAGTACGATTACCAAGAAGTAAAAGGCCCATTAATGATGGACCGTGTTCTTTGGGAACGTTCTGGTCACTGGGATAAGTACGCTGAAGCGATGTTCACGACTTCTTCAGAGAACCGTGAATACGCGATCAAGCCAATGAACTGTCCTGGTCACGTTCAAATCTTTAATCAAGGTTTGAAATCTTACCGTGATCTACCGCTACGTATGGCTGAGTTTGGCTCATGTCACCGTAACGAGCCGTCTGGCGCACTTCACGGCATTATGCGTGTTCGTGGCTTCACTCAAGATGATGCTCACGTATTCTGTACTGAAGACCAAGTTCAGCAAGAAGTTAAAGCTTGTATTGAAATGGTTTACGATACTTACACAACTTTCGGTTTTGAAAACATCGTTGTTAAGCTATCTACTCGTCCAGAACAGCGTGTAGGTTCAGACGAAATGTGGGACCGTGCAGAGGCCGATCTTAAGCAAGCGCTTGAGGCGATGGAGATTGCATACGAGATTCAAGAAGGCGAGGGTGCGTTCTACGGACCTAAGATTGAATTTACTTTGCATGATTGTTTGGACCGCGCATGGCAATGTGGTACAGTGCAGCTCGATTTTGCATTACCAGAACGTTTAGGTGCAACTTACGTAGGTGAAGATAACGAGCGTCACACGCCAGTTATGATTCACCGCGCGATTTTAGGTTCACTAGAACGCTTCATCGGTATTCTTATTGAAGAATACGCTGGCTTCTTCCCAACGTGGTTGGCGCCAGAACAAGCAATTGTTATGGGCATTACAGACAAACAGTCTGAATATGTACAAGAAATTGCGAAAAAACTGCAAAAAAGTGGATTTAGAGTCAAAGCAGACTTGAGAAATGAGAAGATTGGCTTTAAAATCCGCGAACATACTTTGAAACGTGTACCGTTCATGCTTGTGTGTGGTGACCAAGAAATGGAAGCCGGCGAAATTGCAGTACGTACACGTAAAGGTAAGGACCTTGGCAAATTTAAAGTGGATGACTTTATTTCATACATCCAAGCCGAGGTTTCAAGCCGTAAGCTCAATCTGGAGGAATAGCTATTAAAGGCGGAAGACGTGGCCAACAACCGGCCAAACAAAACCAGCACCGTTTAAACGGTGACATTCGTGGCGTTCGTGAAGTGCGTCTAACTGGCGCAGACGGCGAAGCTGTTGGTGTAGTAACAATCGCTGAAGCGATGGAAGCTGCAAATGAAGCTGGTATGGATCTTGTAGAGATCAGCCCTAACGCCGAGCCGCCAGTTTGTCGTGTGATGGACTACGGTAAGTTCCTCTTCGAGAAGAGCAAAGCTGCGAAAGAGCAGAAGAAAAAGCAAAAGCAGGTTCAGATCAAGGAAATTAAATTCCGACCTGGAACTGATATTGGAGACTATCAGGTAAAACTACGCAACCTGACTGGTTTCCTTGAAGACGGCAACAAAGTGAAGGTAACAATTCGCTTCCGTGGCCGCGAAATGGCTCACCAAGAAATCGGTGTTGACGTTCTTAATCGTTTGAAAGTAGATACTGAAGAATTTGCAGTTGTCGAATCTTTCCCAACGAGAATTGAAGGTCGCCAGATGATCATGGTGTTGGCCCCTAAAAAGAAGTAATTAACGGCTTTGCAAGTAATTAAACCCTGCAGCCTCAGGTTGCGGGGTTTTATTCGCCCTAATTACTATGTTATTAACAACTCAACAATGCGGAGTTATTCATCATGCCTAAGATGAAAACCAACAAAGGTGCTGCTAAGCGTTTCCAGAAAACTGCTGGTGGTATTAAGTTTAAGCACGCTGGTAAACGTCACATCCTGACTAAGCGTACTACTAAGAACAAGCGTCAGCTACGTCCGAACTCGATCCTTCCTAAATGTGAAGTTGCTCAAGTTCTACGTATGATGCCATACGCTTAATTCTTTTTAGTTTATAAATTCGTTTAGTTTAGGAGAAGCATAATGCCTCGCGTAAAACGTGGTGTACAAGCTCGTGCACGTCATAAGAAAGTTCTAAAACAAGCTAAAGGTTACTACGGAGCACGTTCACGTGTTTACCGCGTAGCTTTCCAAGCAGTTACCAAAGCTGGTCAATACGCTTACCGTGACCGTCGCAACAAGAAACGTCAATTCCGTCAACTTTGGATTGCACGTATCAACGCGGCATCTCGTCAAAATGGTCTATCTTACAGCCGTTTCATCAATGGCCTTAAGAAAGCATCTATCGAGATCGACCGTAAGATTCTTGCTGACATCGCAGTATTCGACAAAGCAGCATTTGCTGTTCTAGTTGAAAAAGCGAAAGCATCTCTATAATTTAGAGTTAGCTTAAAGGTTTAATAAAAGGAGAACTTCGGTTCTCCTTTTTTATTGCCTGCTATTTGGCTTTGCCGCATTCTCTCGCATCTAATTTTTATTCGCTTGAACAAGCATTCTGGTATATAAACATTTACCTAACCTTTAAATGTTAAGCGACCGAGATAAATGACCGCACCGACTACTATGACGTTCTTTGAACGTTTTGAAACTGACATCCTTTCTGGCAAGAAGACGATTACTATTCGCGATGAATCTGAGCGCAATTACCAACCAGGCAGTGTTGTAGAAGTATCAACGCTAGAGCAGGGACGTGTATTCTGTAATCTTAAGATCATTAGCGTAGAACCAATCTTGTTTGATGACTTAGGTGAATTCCATGCTCAGCAAGAGAACATGACGCTAGATGTCCTCAAGGATGTGATTCAAGATATCTACCCAGGGATCTCTGAACTGTATGTTGTCTCTTATGAGTTGGTAGCTTAAGCCTGATTGGATTAGATTGACTAGCTAGGGATGGCGATTAATGAGTAATAACCAGCAGACACTGCTTCAGCTTTACTGTCGTGAACAGCAAGAGCAAACGTTACTGTCTAAGAATGACCTTGATAGTGAACTGAGCGAGAGTGCCGATTATTTAAAGTGGTGCGAGAGCAAAAGAAACTTTGTTGAAGAAGATGTCTTAGGGCGGACTTGGGTAAAAAGTTGCCCAGCAGGGTACATTACCGAGGTTCACTTTCATTCTGATGGTAGTCTAACGGAATATCGTTTGTTTGACCGATTTGAAACCCAAGGTCTTTGGTTGCTTAAAAGCGGGCTGCTGCAAGTCGAAATCAATAAAGGTGACAATCGTTACCAGTTTGATGTTGTCGCGTGTAAAGACCTTAATATCCATTCTGCGGTTGAGTATAAGAACGGTGAGCTACATTCGTACTTGAAGCTTGTTCAAGTTGAAAGCTAAACGCTGATTCGTTTTATGAGCAAATGAAAAGCCAACAGTGATGTTGGCTTTGTTGCTTTCAATTCGACCGAGTACTTCTGAATAATGAACTATTAAGCTTCGAAGTTCGCCAATTTAGTATAAAGCTCGCTGCCTTGATCTTGTTGTGCGCAAACCGTCAATAGGTCTTCAATAAAGAACTTCAGTGCACGCGCTTCAATTCGACGAATGCCTTGTTGCTGCTCTTCAGTTAGATAACCGTAGATAGTCGCCGCTCCGAAGTCGCCAAAGATCATCTGACCTTGCTCATTCACTAAAGTGTTGTGAGCGTATAGATCACCATGACAAACTTTGTTGGCATGAAGGTGTTCAAACACATCAATCATCTGTTCGGTAATGCTATTGATCTGAGCAATTGAAAGCACAAAGCCTTCGTTGAACGTATCGCGAGTGCAGCTCTCAAGAGTAGGGGGCAAACCTAGGTTGTAGTAGTTGCTCGGGATAAGCTCCATCACCAATGCTAGGTAGTTCTCTTCATCAACTTGTGCGATAGACTTCACTAGGTTGCTATGTTGGCCTGCTTGAAGACATGCTTCAAGTTCATCATGTGGGTAACCGTCACTGGTCACTTCGCCTTTGAATACTTTAACTGCCACTTCTTGTGGGAAATCAAAGTCACCGTTTAACCAGTTAGCATGAGAAATTACACCAGACGCACCTTGGCCCAGCACTTGATTGAGTGAGTAGCATTGCGAGCTTACGGCAGGCACGCTATCTAAGCTGCTTGGATGTTTGCAAAATGGGTTACCCGCAAACGCTAACCAAGCCAGTTTTGGTAGCTTGATAAGGAACTCTGGGAATTCAGTCAGTTGGTTTGCAGACAGACGAACCAGTTCAAGGTTTGATAGGTTTTCCATGCTTTCTGGCAAAACGCGAATCTTGTTGCCTGCTAATGCCAGTTTCTGTAGTCGTGGTCTTTCACCTAGCGAGCTAGGCAGAACCTCGATCTCATTGTCGGTCAGGATTAACCAACGTAGTTGAATCGGTAGAGACTGCTCGCTAACGGTTTTGATTTGGTTGGTTTTGAAGCCAACCATTTCAAGCTTAGGAAGTAACCCCAGAACATCAGGCAGGTGCGTGAACAGGTTATTCGACGCGAAGATAATACGCAGGTTAGTCAGCTGTGATAACTCTTCTGGTAGATCTGACAGCTGATTGCCTGAAAGGTCTAGGATCTCAAGAGAATCAGCGAGCTCTAAGATCTCTAGTGGAAATTCGGTGAGACCTTCTGACAGTTGTAAGCGCTTAATACCGTTTAGTTGCCCTGATTTTAATTGTTCTAGAGTATGCAAACCTTAGCCTTATGAATAGATGTTCGAGGCGCGTAGTTTACTTGTCTCAATCAAGAAAGGCGAGCACCGGAACGATGCTCGCTTAACTAAGCTAAGTGAACGAATTTACGAAGGTTAAAGTCGTATATGATTTTGGCTGACGCCGACCTCCTCAACAAAGTCGCTGTCATGACTCACCAAGATAAATGCGCCTTGGTATTCACGCAAAGCGGATGCCAATATTTGTTTTGAGTCGATGTCTAGATGGTTGTCCGGTTCATCGAGTAATAAAAGCGGGGTGTCTTGCTTATGGCTAACGATCAACATCGCCAGTTTCATTTTTTCACCACCACTTAAATGAGCCACTTTTCGGTATACAGAGTCTCGCCTGAACCCTATTCCAGCGAGCAAGGTTCGTGCGTCACTTTCTGTTAACCCAAAGCCGTGTGTCATCAAGCTATCGAACATGGTGTCGTTGGTGTCTAACAGGCCAAAGTGTTGATCCAAGTATACGGTCGCCCCTAAGCGCTTAATGGATCCGATATAGTTCGAGTGTTGGCCGTGAATGGCTTTTAACAGTGTCGATTTTCCGCACCCATTAGCCCCAGTTAGATAACATCGTTCTCCCTGTGATAGAGAGAAGCTAATAGGAGCACTAGAACCAAAATTTAGGCGACACTCTTCAACGGTTAATAGTGAGTGTTTTTTAGAACGATTCGCTTGTTGTAGGTACAACGCTTGCGGCTTCAGTTGTTCTTGTTGTTCTTGAAGAGATTGAAGTTTATGTTGGTTTTGATCCTTTAAGTTCTTGTGGCTTGTTGCCGATGCACCTTGGGTTCGCCCTGCTTTATCTTTCATTGCATCCAATAATACCTTGGGTTGGCTACCCGATTTTCGGAGTCGGTTACCTTGAGACTCACGTTGTTGGGCTTTTTCCTTGTTAGTCTGAGCTTGGCGCTCGAGTCGTTTCTTTTCCGATTGATGATGCGTTATCTGCTTGTCCAGTGCTTCACTTTGACTCGACATTTGCGTGAAGTAATCATCGTAATTCCCTTTATAGAAACGCATGCCCAAACTGTTGAGGTGATAGATCCCTTCCATGTGTCTCAATAAACTTCGATCGTGGCTGACGATAAGTACTTTACCTTCAAACAACTGGCACTGTTCCAGTAACCAATTGCGGCCGTCGCTATCTAAATGATTTGTAGGTTCGTCGAGAATCAGTATGTTGTGGTTTGATGCGAATAACCGGTGAAGCTGTAAAAGGGCGAGTTGCCCACCGCTCAATGTATGGCAAGGCGTGGTTAACCCACTGGTTATTTTCAATGTGGCTAAAAGTTGCTTGGTGTTCGCTTGTAAATCCCAATCATCTCCAACGATATTGAAGTGCTGCAGTTCGCAGCTACCTTGCTCTATCGCTTTTAATGCATCTAACTTTTCGGTGAGCCCTAAGAAGTCAGCGATGGTGGTGGCGGAATCCAGTAGCGTTGATGGCAACTGAGAGTAAAAGCCGATCGAACCTTGGCGCGAAATACTGCCTGTTGTGGGCTGTTTTTGCCCGATCAGTAACGAAAGAAGTAGTGACTTTCCAGCCCCATTCCTTCCGACTAGGCCGGTGAGGCGAGTGCTCAAATTAAAGGTGATGTCTTTGAATAACCACTCACCAGTATCGAGTTGGAATGAGAGATTGTTGGCTAATATAGTAGGCATAAAAATACCTCTCTTTACGTGTAAACGAGTAAAAGGGGTGGGGCGCTTTTTCTATATAAAACCCTACACAGAATTCTATGTATAGATCGCCAAAGACGTTACTTAGGTAGCGTACCAATCAAAGATAGGAAATAGAGTGCTGATCTGATTTTTGTCTTTAAGGTACTGATCTTAAAGATGTAGCTTGTCAAAAAACGGATCTTTAAGAGCTTGATTTGTCGCGAAAATAGATGACGAAGTAACGCCCACTAACCCCGAGTGTCCAAATGATTTTTATAAAAATAAATCGGATGTCAGGATGTTAGTACTTCATTATGGCGTTATTCTCTTTTGAAATGATGGTGGGATGGTACTGAAAGAGGGTGCTTAAAGTCAATATGGTGATGTGATTAAAATGTATCCAAATAATTAAAGCGCCTCATGCCCATATATAGATATAACCATGAGGCGCTTTAGAGTGTTCTTTGAAAGCAAGGGCTTCAAAGAATTTGAAAGTTACAGGTTTCGTCCGCCGACAGCTCGCCAGCACATGTCAAAGCTATCGATGATGTACTTGGCTGACTGCTCTGGTGGTAACTCATTCTGCTCAATCAACCAGTTTGCACAAATCAAAAAGTGGCTGTGGATGAAGTGCCTAACAAGGTTGATGTCTAACACCATCAGCTCACCAGTTTCTTGTCCTTTCAAAATGATCTCGTCTAATGATGCGAACATCTTTGAAACAATCACTTCTCGAGTTTGAGTTGTTGGGTCGAAATGAACATTGGTGAAGAACTTCATTGCAATCGGATTTTCTAGTGCCCATTCAAGCCCTGTAATCCACATGAACTTAAAGGCTTGGTAGCGATCTTGTTCAGCGATTTCTGTGTGCTGGTCAAGGGTAGAAAATAGCTCTATTTTCAGTTCACGAAACAGTTCATCAATCAGTAGAGATTTGTTCTCAAAGTGATGAAACAGTGTCGCTTTTGCGACGCCTGCTGTTTTCGCTATTTGTCCGGTAGATGTGCCCTCTAGCCCTTGCTGAGAGAAGAGCAGGAGCGCAGCATCTAGGATTTTTTGCCTTTTCGTAATCATCTATTTAGTACTTTGAACAGAATCTTTTTAATTGGATTGTTGTAAGGAGGGTGCATTAACTTGGTGAAGTTAACTTTTCCTCTACTTAGAACGGTTTTGGCATGGCTAAAGGTCTTAAAGCCTTCAATGCCGTGGTAGTGTCCCATGCCTGAAGGGCCAATGCCACCGAACGGCGCGTCTTCTGCTGCCACATGCACTAGCGAGTCGTTGATACAAACACCGCCAGAATGTGTATTTGATAAGAACTGGTCTTGGGTTTGCTTATCATGACTCATCAGATACAGAGCAAGTGGACGTTCTCTTGCTGTGATGTAGCTGATCGCTTCTTCAATAGAATCATAAGGAACGATAGGCAGTACGGGGCCAAACAACTCTTCTTGCATTGCGAGCATGTCGTCGTTCACTTCGGTTAGAAGGTGTGGCGTCATTCTGTGGTTCACATCGTCTTGTGCTTGCTCGGTGACAGTGTGAACAACTGCGCCTTTAGATTGAGCATCTGTAATCACTCCCTTCAAACGATTGTATTGACGCATATCGATCACTGAAGTTAAGTCTTTGCTCTCAATGCCTGCTTTATACAGCTTTTTGAAGTACAGCTTATAAGCTGTGATGAACGCGTCGACTTTTTCTCGTGGTAATAAGATGTAATCGGGCGCCACGCAAATCTGGCCAGCGTTCAAGCTTTTTGCAAACAGGATGCGTTCAACGGCGTCAGCCACATCAAAGTCGGGAGCAATAATCGTTGGAGACTTGCCGCCCAATTCCAAGGTTACAGGCGTTAAGTTATCGGCTGCTGCTCTCATGACGTGCTTACCCACAGAGGTCGAGCCAGTAAATAGAATATGGTCAAACGGGAGCTGGCTAAATTTAGCGGAAACGTCAGCTTCGCCTTCGATAATCGCGACTTGATCTTCACTAAAGCCTTCGGCCAGCATGGATTTTAAAACTCGGTTGGTCGCAGGAGTAAACTCGGACATCTTGAGCATTGCAGTGTTGCCCGCCGCCAACGCAGTGATGAGGGGCCCTAAAGAGAGCATCACCGGGAAGTTCCAAGGAACAATGATACCGACAACACCCACTGGCTGATAATGAACGGTGATCTTCGCGGGTGTCAGCATTAAGCCTGCTTTTCTGCGAGATGGCTTCAACCATTTCTTAAGGTTCTTCAGGCTGTAATTGATCTGGTGAAGAGAAGGGGTGATATCAGCAATCAAGCTGTCGTGTTTTGCTCGGTGGCCATAATCTTCAGACACCGCATCAATCAATTGCCCTTGGTAGCGCATTAGCAACGCTTTTAATTCCGAGAGGTTTTTTCTTCTCTGCTCAAGCGTTGGATTAACATTACTGCGGTAGTGATTTTTTTGTCGGTTGAATATTTGATCCATGTCGTTGATGTTCGACGTGGTTGGTTCAAGGTCTAGATTATGGCTCATAGTATCCCCTAAATTCGAAAGCTGACCGATTGGTTGGTCGGTTGAAATTACAAGAATATCCAACCAAATACAAGATATGCGCGAGAAAAGTTCAAAAATTGAGCGGTTACAACATTGAAGTGAGCGAGTTTTAGTAGGAAGAACGAAGTGTTTATAGGTATCGAATCACGGGATACAAGTAGTGTTTGTAATAGCGAGAGTTCAGATTGGGAAGTGGTCATATTTGTCAAAACCCTGACTTAACTTGACCTGATTAGCCAAGAATTTTATGTGTCTTTGGTATTTTATTCACCTGATTTTTTGTTGGAAAGTGCTTTAAATCTCATGCGCTTCAGCCTGTTTTTTGGTCTAAAACCTTGTAATACCTTACCTGTCACTTTAAGTCGGATCGACGATAAAAAAACGTAATCGTAACCACAAATATCAATGGTTGGACTCACTCTTAATAATATCGGTTAATGCAGCCAACAAATCGTTTTCGAACGTTTTTTGTTGGGTTATACCTCGCTATTCCAATGAGGTATCTTCTGTCGATGGCCCTATAGTGTGAGGTCTCTAGAATTGGAAAATTCGGTTAATTTGGAACGCATCCGTGCTGAGTATAATGTAAAGCACTGGAGCCAAGGTTTTTATGGAATTGATGATAATGGCGAGGTGTATGTATCACCGAGCGAAACCGATCATCAAGTTCCGCTAAGTCAGATCGTAAAACAGTTAGAGCAGAGAAATATTGGTTTGCCTGCTCTTGTGCGTTTTCCTCAAATAGTGCATCAACGTGTGCACAATATCTGTAACGCATTCAACCAAGCGATCGACGAATATCAGTACGATAACCGTTACCTACTTGTTTACCCGATTAAAGTTAACCAACAGAAAGAAGTGGTTGACGAGATCTTAGCGAGCCAAGCTCAATTAGAGCAGAAGCAGCTTGGTTTAGAGGCGGGCAGCAAGCCTGAACTATTAGCGGTATTGGCACTGGCTCAAAAAGCGAGCTCTGTGATCGTGTGTAACGGTTACAAAGACAGAGAATACATCCGTCTTGCGTTGATTGGCGAAAAGCTAGGCCACAAAGTATTTATCGTTCTAGAGAAGTTGTCAGAGCTTGATCTTGTCCTTTCTGAAGCAAAAGCGCTTGGCGTGAAACCTCGTTTAGGTCTACGCATTCGTCTTGCATCTCAAGGTGCAGGTAAATGGCAAGCAAGTGGTGGTGAGAAGTCGAAATTCGGTTTGTCTGCATCACAAGTATTGACCGTTATTGAACGCTTGAAAGCAGAAGATCAACTGGATGTTCTAGAGCTAGTACACTTCCACCTTGGCTCGCAAATGGCGAATATTCGTGATGTACGAAATGGTGTGAGTGAAGCGGCTCGTTTTTACTGTGAACTGCGTGATATCGGTGCTCAACTGAAGTTCTTAGACGTTGGTGGCGGTTTGGCGGTCGATTACGACGGCACACGTAGCCAGTCTTCAAACTCAATGAACTACGGCTTGCTTGAGTACGCTCGCAACATCGTAATGACAGTGGGGGATATTTGTAAGCTCTACAATCAGCCTCAACCTGTGATCATTTCTGAATCTGGTCGTTCGTTGACTGCGCATCACGCTGTGCTTGTTACTAACGTGATCGGTACAGAAAGCTATTCTCCGGAAGATATGGCTGCGCCTGAAGCTGACGCACCAATGTTGCTAAACAACATGTGGAAGAATTTCTTAGAGCTAGATGCGGGTAATGATGACCGCGCGCTGATTGAGATCTACAACGACACGCAAAGTGATATCGCAGAAGCACACAACCAATTTGCGACGGGTATGCTGAACCTTCAGCACCGTGCTTGGGCAGAGCAGATGTCTTTGCGCATTAACTACGAACTTAGCTCTCGAATGAGCACTAAGAACCGTTACCACCGTCCTATTTTGGATGAGTTGAGCGAGCGTTTGGCTGATAAGTTTTTCGTGAACTTCTCGCTGTTCCAATCATTGCCAGATGCTTGGGGTATCGATCAGGTGTTCCCTGTATTGCCTCTAAGTGGTTTGGATAATGCGGACGAGCGACGCGCTGTAGTATTGGATATTACTTGTGATTCTGACGGTACGATTGACCAGTATGTTGATGGTCAAGGTATTGAAACGACTCTGCCAGTTCCTGCATGGAACCCAGATGAACCATACCTGATGGGCTTTTTCTTAGTAGGCGCATACCAAGAGATCTTGGGTGATATGCATAACCTATTTGGTGATACCCACAGTGTAGTGGTGAATGTTGATGAAAGTGGTCAAGCGAATATCGACTACATCAATGAAGGCGATACGGTTGAAGACATGATGCGTTATGTTCACATTGATACGGATCTGATTCGTCAGAACTACAAAGATTTGGTCACGGCAAAAGTACCAGCACAAGAGCAGCAAAGCGTACTTGAAGAGCTAGAGCAAGGCTTGATGGGTTACACCTATCTTGAGGATTTTTAATGAACGATCTATTTACCAAACCAGATTACTCGCTGTACTCCAACGCGATGACTTTTATGCGTCGTCCATTGGTACAGAACCCAATTGATAACGATGCTGATGTGGTTGTGTTGGGCGCGCCGTTAGATATGGCGACGTCGGGTCGTCCGGGTGCTCGTATGGGGCCTGATGCGATTCGTCGTGCGTCGGTAAACTTGGCGTGGGAAGGCAAAAAATTCCCTTGGGACTTCAATGTATTTGAACACACCTCGGTGATTGATGCTGGCGATCTTGTGTTTGATTGCGGTGATGCTGAAGACTTAACTCAGCGTTTAGAAGCAGCCGCTGATGCGATTCTAAACAGTGGTAAAACACTGTTAGGTTTAGGTGGCGATCACTTCATTACACTGCCTTTGCTAAGAGCATACGGCAAGAAGTACGGTGAGATGGCTCTGATTCATTTTGACGCGCACACTGATACTTACAGTCAGGGCAGTCGTTACGATCACGGCACCATGTTCTACCATGCGCCAAATGAGGGGCTAATCTCGCCTGAGCATTCTGTGCAAATAGGTATTCGTACAGAGTATAAGCAGGAAGGTCACGGCTTTAATGTTATTAATGCGATGCAAGCGAATGACATGAGCGTGGATGAGATCATTGCTCAAGTAAAAGGTATTGTTGGCGACAAACCTGTTTATGTAACGTTTGATATTGACTGTCTAGACCCTGCGTTTGCTCCGGGTACTGGGACACCAGTGTGTGGTGGTTTGAATTCAGATAAAGTGCTCAAAATCATCCGTGGCTTACAAGGTATCAACATGGTTGGTATGGATGTAGTAGAAGTGTCTCCAGCCTATGACCAAAGCGAAATTACCGCTCTAGCTGGTGCAACTATCGCACTTGAGCTGCTTTACGTTTGGACGGCAAATCGTTTAACAAAATAAAATAGTTAGCGAGCCATGTTGAACGTGACAATCTCGTTTTACAGATAAACACCATATTGCGGTACATGATCTTCTAAAAGCCGCCCGAGTTAAACTCGGGCGGCTTTTTTGTATCTATTGTTTTGTCCTAAAACGTATTCCTTTTGATATGTGTATATCCAATGATAAGTCATGACTATTGTTCCTCCATAGCACCTTAATATGTTGATGGGCATATATGAAATTGGCGAAATATACGCTTAATAAATGGTTTTTCATCCGCTTTGTGCTGAACATTGTCTCAAGTTTGGGACTACTCTCTGCTTTATTGCTATCACATCGTTTGCCTCAAGCAATGTCTTATATTCGCTCATGATTTATCTACTTTATTCCTGTATATCTTTATAGGATTAAAGAGATGTAACATCGCTGTGAGTTTATTTGCATATAAATCAATGCACTACTAACGTTTAATTTGTGTTTTAGAAATCCATAGAGAATAAGTGAATTTGTGAAAAGGAGTCTCTTAGCACAGACATGGCATTTTTTATGGGGAAGACTAGGCTTAACAGTAAGTAAACTATAAAAAAAACAGGTTAAATACTTATCTCTTTTCAACTCGAAGAGGCACAACAAAAGATTGGCCATTGATGAGGGGTAAGTATGAATTTGATTAAAGCCTGTAATGATTAACAAAAATAATTTGTACAGCTCTAGATAAGAGTGCTTGTGATAACGGGGGATATATGGATATTGAGGTTTCGCGCCAAGCTGCGGTTGTTGAAGCAGTAAGTGGGGATGTGGTTGTAGTAACGCCTGACGGCAACCCAAGAAAAGTTTTAGTTGGCGATATCATCCGTGAAAATGAGATAGTCATTACCGCAAATAATGCAGAACTTGTATTAGGTGCTCCAAATGGTGAGGTTCTGGTTGGCGAGAATTGTGTTGGATGTATTGACCAAGAATTGTCTTGGGCTGATGCCCCTATCGCCGGAGAGGTCAATTTCGATCTAGAGCAATCTGACGACGGAGCCTTTACTGACGATGATATTGCGGCAATCCAAGAAGCTATTTTAGGTGGCGCCGATCCTACTGAAATTTTGGAAGCAACGGCTGCTGGTGAAGGGCTAGGCTCTGCAAATGCAGGCTTTGTTACGATTGAATACAATAATATTCAAACTCAGCCCTCGACATTCTTTGAGACATCAGGGCTTGCGAAAGAAGAGGTAGAGGAAACTCGAGAGGAATTTAGAACGATCACCCGTTCAGCTGGTGGTCAATCGATCAGCGAATCAGTCACTGAAGGTTCTATTTCTGGCAATACCTACCCCCAATCTATTACGACCACAGAAACGATTATTGCGGGCAGTTTAGCTCTAGACCCAGATTCTTTTGTCCCAGACACACTCTCCCTTGCTTCACTCCTAAGTGAGCTTAATAACGACATTACATCAAGCGGCCAAGTTGTCACGTTTACTTACGACTCGGTGACGAATTCCATTGTTGGTGTCCAAGGTACTGACGAAGTATTACGTATCGATATTGATGCTACTAGTGTTGGCAATAATATCGATATCTCGTTAACCACCACGATTTCTCAATCTATTGATCATGTTCCGTCTATCGGTGGTGGGCAGGTCTCTTATACTGGCGATCAAATTAACTTTGCTTTTGATATTCAAGGTGAAGACTCCGCAGGAAACCCAATAGCATCACCAATTAATGCGCTGGTTACTTTATTTGACGGGGTGAATCCGTCTGCTGAAAGCGTGAATATCAATAATGTAGAAACGAGTAGTGCACCTATTGAAGGCACTTTTTCTAATATTGGAAGTGATAAACTTCAATCCGCTGTCTTTGATGCCAGTGCGTTAGAAGAGTTTGATGGGTTGCTCAGTGATAACCAAAACACGGTTGCAAGACTGTCTGATGATGGAACAACGATCACTCTGTCTATTCAAGGGAGAGGTGAGGTTGTTCTCACAATCTCCCTCGATACCGATGGCACATATAATTTCCAACAGTTTAAACCGATAGAAGAAGTGAGCTCCGACACGCTTTCATTCTCTCTACCGATTACGGTTACCGATTTTGACCAGGATGTCGTAACGAATACGATTAAGGTTGATATCTCTGATGGTGATAGCCCGTTCATTATTAATGTTGATGGCATCGATGTTGATGAGTCAGGCATTGTTGGCGGCTCACAAGAAGGAACAACCCCAGTAGGTGGTATTGGCAGTATCACAGCAAGTGTTTTTGAAAGTGACATTATTGACCATTACGAACTTGAACCGACTGAATTTAATACAACGGGAGCCTTGGTTTCTAATGGTGCTGCCGTTCAATTAGAGTTAGTTAGTCAAACCAATGGCGTGAGAACGTATGAAGGTTATGTCGAGGTCAATGGATCTCGAATTACGGTCTTTGACGTTAAAGTCGATAGTCCATCATTGGGGAATTATGAATTTACTCTGTACGAATCGCTTTCACACCAAGGTGCTGAAGGTGAGTTGCTAACCTTTGTATTGCCCATTTACGCGGTTGACGCGGATGGTGACCGCTCTGCACTGTCTGGTGGGTCAAACACACCAGAAGCTGCTGAGATCTTAATCAGTGTAAAAGATGATGTGGTCGAACTCATCGATAATGTCGTTTCCGTCGATGAACCGACTTTGGCGGGTGATACTGTTGTTTCTTATAATCTATTCAACTTTGAGGGTGCGGATGGTTCGACAATCCAATCATTGTCTTACGATGGGGTCGAATACAAGTTAGACCAAAATCTACTCCCAGATGCGGCACAAACTTTCCCATTTACAGAAGGGGTTGCAACGATTTCACTCAATGGTGATTTTAGTTTTGAAGTCGCTCGTGATATCAACCACTCAAGCAGCGAAACCATAGTAAAACAATTTGCCTTTTTAGCTGAAGATGCTGATGGCGACGAGAGCTTCTCAACGCTTGATCTTAGTATTACTGATGGCCAAGATCCGGTAATTAACCTAGTTCCACCAGTGACATTATCTGAAACGAATCTTGGTGATGGATCTTCGCCAAGCGGAAATGCGGTTAGCGCCACTGAAACGATTACGTTTACAGCCGGTAGTGATGATGTCGCGAGTTTTCGAATTGATCCAAACTTGTTCAATACTAATGATACGCTCAAATCGAATGGGCTTGTCGTTGAACTCAAGGAAGACCCCCAGAACTCAGGTACTTACATAGGTTTTGTTAACGATGGGGTAAACCCTGATGTCCCAGTATTCACGATTAGCTTTTCTACAAGTACATTAGGGGAATACACCTTCACGCTGCTTGAAGCGTTAGATCATGAAGATGGCCTTGCAAATAACGAGCTAAATTTTGAACTGCCTGTTTACGCCGTGGACACTGATGGCGATAGCTCGCAAATTTCCCCGCTTACAATGACCATCGGTGATGATGTGCAAATCATGAAAGATGGTGTGCTCAATATTGTTGAACCGACGGTTGCGGATTTGGCTGCTGGTACGGTAACGACTGCCACCATTGATGTAATGCCCGAGCAGAGTGCTGATGGCGCGACCATTACCCAAATCACGTATGACAATACCGTTTACACCTTGAATCAGGGCATAACGGGAGAGCAACTGATTCCAGTTCCTGAGGGCAAACTGTTCGTTACCCTTGAAGGTGAAATACGCTTTGAGCCGAATCGCGATTTAAACCACACGAGCAGCGAAGACATCGTTAAAACAATCGTAGTGACGTCAAGTGACTTTGATAAAGATCCGGTGACATCCACCGTGACTTTGACCATTACCGATGGTGATATTCCAATCATCAACACCATTCCAAGCGTTACGCTATCAGAATCTAATCTTGCCGATGGCTCGGCAGCAAGCACCGTGCCTGTTAGCCAAACTGAGACTATTCAGTTCACCAATCAAAGTGATAATGTAGTCAAATTCCGTATCGATCCTGCTCAATTCAACCCGAACGACACACTTAAATCGAATGGGTTGGTCGTTGAGCTTAAAGCTGATCCAAATACGACTGGAGCGTACATCGGCTTTGTGAAAGACGGAGCCAACCCAGAAGTTCCTGTCTTTACGATTAGCTTCTCAAGTAGCACGGTGGGTGAGTACACCTTTACTCTACTTGAAGCATTAGATCATGCTGATGGCCAAGCAAATAATGAATTGAGCTTTGATTTACCGGTTTATGCGGTAGACCGAGACGGTGATGACTCATTAATGTCGCCACTGAAAGTGACGGTCAGCGATGATGTGCAAGGCATGCAAAACCAAACGTTAACCATTACTGAGCCAACGGTGGCTGATTTGGCTGCTGGTGTTGTTACGACTGGCACTGTTGATGTGATGCCAGTGCAAAGTGCAGATGGTGCAACAATCACTCAGTTCGTTTATGACGGACAACTTAGAACATTGGTTCAAACAGATACTGGTGAGCAGCGGTTTGGTTTCACTGAAGGGACGTTAGTCATCACCCTGCAAGGTGAAGTGCGCTTTGAACCCAATCGCGATTTAGTTCATACAAACAACGAAGACATCGTTAAAACAATCGTAGTGACGTCAAGTGACTTTGATAAAGATCCGGTGACATCCACCGTGACTTTGACCATCACCGATGGTGATATTCCAATCATCAATACTATTCCTAGCGTCACGCTATCAGAATCCAATCTAGCCGATGGCTCGGCAGCAAGCACCGTGCCTGTGAGTCAAACTGAGATTATTCAGTTCACCAATCAAAGCGATAATGTCACCAGCTTCCGCATT
This sequence comes from Vibrio sp. 10N.222.49.A3, assembly GCF_041475145.1. NCBI lineage: Bacteria > Pseudomonadati > Pseudomonadota > Gammaproteobacteria > Vibrionales > Vibrionaceae > Vibrio > Vibrio sp. 10N.222.49.A3. The sequence continues at coordinate 36,038 of NZ_JBFRVM010000027.1, read as the reverse complement.
GAGCCAAGCTTATTTAATACCAACGACACACTTAAATCTAATGGGTTGGTCGTTGAGCTTAAAGCCGATCCAAACACGACTGGGGGGTACATCGGCTTTGTGAAAGACGGAGCCAACCCAGAAGTTCCTGTCTTTACGATTAGTTTCTCTACTAGCACTGTGGGTGAGTACACCTTTACTCTGCTTGAAGCATTAGATCATGCTGATGGACAAGCGAAGAATGACCTGATATTTGAACTCCCCGTTTATGCGGTAGATCGTGATGGTGATGACTCATTAATGTCGCCACTGAAAGTGACGGTCAGCGATGATGTTCAAGGCATGCAAAATCAAACGCTGAGCATTACGGAGCCAACGGTTGCAGATTTAGCCGCTGGTGTTGTCACGACAGGTACTGTCGATGTCATGCCAAACCAAAGTGCCGACGGGGCAACGATTACCCAGTTTACTTACGATAACAACGTGTACACGTTAGTTCAGGGGACAACCGGAGAGCAGGTTTTCCCTGTTGCTGAAGGTAAACTGTATATCACTCTGGAAGGTGATGTCCGTTTCGAACCTGATCGCAACCTCAATCATTCAGGGGGCGATATTGTTAAGACTATTACGGTCACGTCTGAAGATAAAGATGGTGACGAAGTCACGTCGACCGTTACGCTTACTATTTCAGATGGTGCTCCACCTGTTATTGATAACATACCACCAGTCGCTTTGGCTGAAGCAAACTTGCTTGATGGGACCTCTCCGAGCATAACGGTCACTCAAACCGGAACAATGACGTTTACATCTGGTAGTGATGATGTGAACCATTTCCGTATTGATACTGCGCAATTCAACACAACTGGCGACCTAAAATCGGATGGTCTGGCTGTTCAGCTAAAACAAGACCCTCTAAACAGCGATAGCTATATTGGTTTCGTAGAAAACGGTGGTGTCCAAACGGACATTTTCACCATCACTTTTGATAGTTTGGTGCTTGGTCAATATACCTTCACATTGTTAGAAGAGTTAGATCACCTGCCTGTGCAGGGTAATAACGATCAAATTTTCACCTTGCCAGTTATAGCGGTCGACAAAGACAACACAGATTCACTAATTAAGCCTCTTACGGTGACTATTACTGATGATGTTCCCGTCATTACGGATACAACTGTCGCGAGTACGTTTGTTGTTGATGAAGATGATTTAGGCTCTGTTGTGGCTCAAGCGACAGGCTCGTTTGTGACCACAGAAGGTGCAGACCAAGTAGAGGTTTACGAACTGCGTAACGTAGCCACTCTAGAAACTACTCTGACATCAGGCAATGAAGCGATTTCGATCACTGAGGTCACTGGGGCTGCGAACACAACTACCTACCAAGGTGCGACCACAAGCGGGACTCCGATTTTTACTCTTGCACTGGGTAACGATGGGTCATACACATTCACTTTACTTGGCCCTCTAAATCACGCTACTGGATCAAATGACCTAACCATACCATTTAATGTTGTGGCGGTAGACGGTGATGGCGATGACTCCAACCAGTATCAACTACCAATTCAAGTCATTGATGATGTTCCAGTAATGACGCCGCCGACGGGCGAAACGGTTGTCGATGAAGACGACCTTTCAGGCATAGGTTCGGATCAATCTGAAGACACCATTATCAATGGACTGTTCACCGTCGATGAAGGTGCCGATGGCGTTGTGAAGTATGAACTGGTTGATGAAGATTTAGTCTTGAGCGGTTTAACCTCCGATGGAGAAAGCTTAGAGTGGCTAGCTGTTTCACAAAACGGCACAACATTCACCTATGTTGCTCAAACTGTAACCAGCAATGAAGCCGTGTTTGAGATTGTTTTCGATACCTCTGATAACAGTTATCAGTTTGAATTGTTTAAACCACTGAAGCACCCTGACGCTGAAAACGAGAATACGATAAATCTTGATTTCTCCATCGTTGCTGAAGATTTTGATCACGACCAATCGAATGCGATCGATCTGAAGATCACGGTGACGGATGATGTTCCATTAGTGACAACACAATCGATTACTCGTGTTGAAGGTCAGGGTTATCGCGGTTCTATAGTCGATATGTTTGCTGATGCCACTGATGTAGGCGCTGATGGGGCGGCTTTAAGTCGAATCGAAGGAATTACTGATAATGGAGTCAATATTGTTTTCCGCTCTGGAACTAGTGGGCCTTACAGTAGTGGTTTCGATCTAAATAGTGGAACTCAGGAGATTCGAGTATACGAGCAGAGCAATGGCGGCGTTGATACTCGTGAATTGGGTCGACTTCAAATAAACTCAAATGGTGAGATAGAATTTAGAGCCAATAATTACTTAGAGCACGTTGGCGATGAAATCAAATTCTCTATTAAAGTGATTGCGACCGATAGCGATTTAGATACCTCTGAAACACCGTTAGATATCACCATCACAGACCGAAATTCGTCGAAAATCGCGCTGAAAGTGACCACTTTCGAGGATGCGGGTAGAGACTCAACGATACCTTACGCAACGGGCGATGAACCAGATCTTGAGAATGTTCAAGACAACCAAAGTGGTCTGCCTAATGCGCCAGCGCAAGTTGCATTGCAAGTTAACTTATACGACCAAGATAACAATGAATCTATAGGTCAGTTAACGATAAAAAGCCCGAACGGAGGTGATAGTCACCAAGGTACGTTCTATTACTTTGATGGTACCTCTTACCATGAGTTAGTACCTGAGCCAAATGGGAGCATTATATTTGGTCCTCCTGAACTCGAACAAAGCTTTGCTCCAAATCCGAATGAATCAAGACAAACTATTGCGACGATAGACAACCTATTCTTCGTCCCTGATCAACACGCTAGTTCAAATGAAACTGGTGGGCGCGTTCGTTATGAACTCGAAATTGATAACAATGGCATGCTTGACCACAAAGTAAACTCAAACTTCAAAATCGAGATTGAAGCGGTAGCGGATATTGCTACTTGGGATGATGGCAACAGCACTTATCAGTATCAAGTCAATGAAGATGAAGACAACGTCACGTTGCAGTTAAACGCAGTATCACAAGATAGTAGCCAAACTGAAACGATCACTTATGAGTTGAAAGTTGTTGAAGGTGACGGAAAGTTTGAGCTTCTTGATAAAGACGGCAATGTGCTTACGCTGACGGCGGGTGGTGTATATAAAATAGCGGCAGAAGACATTAACACCACCGTGGTTAACCCTATTGATAATTTCTCGGGTCAGATAGAGTTCGAAGCAACAGCGGTTACAGAGGAAACACTGAATCCTTATGAAGATACTGCTAACGGCGGGGCAAATGATAAAACTAAGGCTCGTTCTGTAGAGCAAAACATCATTATTGATGTCACTGCTGACGCTGACCCTGGAAGGTTCAGTGTAAATCGCATTCAAATCAACGAAGACAATATTGATAATCCCGACTACCTTGGGCCTTTGGATAACAAAGATGCATTCACGCTAGACGAAGTCATCACCATGACAGGGTCGGTCGATACGGATGGCTCTGAAGAACTGTTTGTTCGTATCAGCAATATTACAGAAGGCGCAGTGCTTTACTTTGTAGGTACAACCACGGTGGTTCCTATTGTCAGTGGTACCAATTACCACGAAATAGCGTATTCCGATTTGGCTAACGTTGAGGTGGTTCCAACTAAACACAGCAATGTGGATTTCACTTTTGATGTTACAGGTGTAGTGAAGGACACTGCAAACCTGTCAACCAACCCACAACAAGTCGATGTAGAAATACTCGGTACTAAAACGGTTAACGTTGAAGTGAAAGGAGTTGCTGACACACCTTATGGTGGGACGAATGGTACCGATTGGACCGCAATTACAGATGGTACTGCAAGCGGTGTTCAAACGACGATTCAAGAGAGTCAAAACGGCGACAGCTTTGCTCTGCTTGACTTCACGGTATTGTCGGGTGAGAGAAAGCCTGACACTGGCACTACACCATTACCGGACGATGGTTCCGAATCAATAACGGTCATCTTATCGGGTATTCCTGATGGCGTTATAATCGAGGATGGTGACGGTACGGTTATTGATCTTAACTTTGTGGGTTACGAAACCGGACCGGGTGGTAGCCCTGATTTATCAAAACCTATCTACGAAGCTAATATTACGGAGGCGGGTACAACGTCAGGTATTCGTATTCGACCTGTCGACTCTTCGACCGAGAATATCCACATTCAAGGCAAAGTGATCGTAACGGAAAACGACGGTCACACACTTTCTTTTGATCAAGAAATTCGAGTGTTGGTTGAGCCTATCATCGATACCTCAACAACCTACAACAACGTCACAAACGGGAACGAAGATACGGCTATCAACATCGATTGGCATCCTGAAGGCGTTGACTATATCGACTCAGATGAGCATTTCACTTCAATTAAGATTTCCGGTATTCCACCGGGTGTCACACCCACCGTAAATGGTGATGTGACTGTTGTGAATGATGGTGCTGGTACGTTAACGATTACCCCTAAAGACGCGAATCAAACGCCGGAACAATTTACCCAAATTGCACTAGCGAATAACTTTATTCAAATGACTCCGCCAACTGACTCTAGCGTTGATTTCACATTGACGACAGAGGTAGACGTTGAGGAGCGTGATCACGAATATGTGGATTCATCTAACCCAGGTGAGGGTATTGCGACTGCGACGGTTACAGGTACGATCAATGTTATCGTAAGACCCGTTGTTGAGACTCATGATGGCATCGATAATCAGCTTATCGTCGACGACGTGGCTGGAACTGGTTCTTTGGGTACGGTGAGCGCCGATCCTTTGACTGGTGTACTCAAGTTTACAACCAACAGCGACAATCCATCCGCCACGGATGAGTTTGTTATTCGATATCAAGAAACCGATGCATCGTCTGCTATTGAGGAAGTTGACCAACTGGTTATTCAATTAACGAATAATGACCCGAATAAGACTCCATTGTCAGATGACGTATTGAATCAATTACTCGTTATTGGCGCGGCTTATGAAGGCGATGGTCGTTGGGTTGTGACCAATGAGGACTTGTTTAGCATAAGTGCTCCTAATGGTCTTGGTTTCCCTCCTATTTCTAATCTTCCAGACGTATTCAATGACATCAAGATGACTATCTTTAGTACGGTGGTTGATCGCGGTGATGGTGTTGAGGTTGAGTCATCTCCTGCCGTTATTCGGGAAGGCGAAGTGACATTATCATTTCCAGAAGTACTTGTTGGGGGAGGCGAGGTTGCAGCTAACATTACAATGGATGCTAATAGTGTTGTCGACGCTATCGAAGACACGCAACTTGATTTAGGTGCAGCACTAAATGGTGTGATCACTTTCTCTGGAGAAGATGCATCGGTAGACCAAGTGACCATTATCATTGATGACTCCGTGACCATTAACCCAGGAGGCACTTTCCCAATTAGTTTAGCGGGAAGCAGTGAAGTCGATTTTGTTAATGGAAAATATGTATTTGAGACAACCGTTGAACAGGGCGTTCCAACTGATTTCTCAGGGCTGTTACTTAACTTGCCTGCCGATTACTCGGGTGACTTTAGATTACCTCTAACCATAGTGACCAAAGATACGCTCTCTGGTGATGAGAAAACGTTAGTTACCGACGTCGTCATCAAAGTCGCGCCAGATGCGGAGACGGACCCTACGATTGAGGTGAATGTCGTGGGCTCTCTTGATGATGCCTTTAATCCTGTTGATAACGACGGTCAGGCTGGACAAGATCCGGTGGGTTACGAAGACACCTACATTCAACTCGACTTCAATTCGACTATTTCGGGTCAGGTATCAGGCGTCGAAGGGGGGCAAGAGGCGTTTACATCCATTACTTTGACGTTGGATGACCCTTCAATAGGGGCATTCTATGACAATACGGGTACCTCACTTGGTACCTCAGTCACGTTTAATCAAGCTGAAATCGCGGCGGGGGCGCTCGATAATGTCCTCTTTAGGGCGATAGAAAACTACCCAACTGGAAATGATATTAACCAAGTGCAGATTAATGTAAGTGGTACAGTTACAGATACCGCAACCTACAATGATTCTGCTTTTCCGGTAGGCACTGCAACCGACTCCGATACCTTCAATACAAGTGTTCGTTTTGATGTTGTTCCGGTTGTTGATGATGTACATGTCTCTGGACCGGGTAGTGATCCTGATGTAATCGAGATTACCGGCAACGAAGACCAGCTTATTTCCTTGTCAGGTACAGGACCTGTATCGATTGCACTGACTGACCTTGATGGATCAGAACAGTTTGTATCGATTAAGTTCACCGATGTACCTGATGGCTTCCAGATGCGTGTAGATGCTGGTTCTGCTTACACTGTGAAAAACAACGGTGGCGGTGAGTGGAGTGTTCAATTGCCTCAAGCTTCTGGACTTTCATTCGACTTAAGTGAAATTTCGATTTTACCGCCTAAAAACTTCAGTGGTACTGCTGAGTTTGGTGTTGAAGTGTTCACTCAAGAGTCGCTACTTGGCGTACCGACTGCGGCTGCAAACTTACCAAGCTTCAAACTGCATGTGGTGCCTGTTGGTGACGATGTTGATACCAATCCTACGGACTCTGTAACAGGCAACGAAGGGCAGAATATTGATATCGAAATCAATGCGACTATTTTAGATAAAGAGTTGTCGGCCACAGGAAGCGGAACGTATACCGAAAATGCACCCGAAACCCTTCGAGTCGAAGTGGCAGGTGTTCCTCAAGATGCTTCTATCTACTACCCTGACGGAACCACTATAGGTAGCTATGATCCAGCGACGCAACTCTGGACACTAAACGTTCCAGCTCAGTCGTTCGATAAGATCGTATTTAACTCTGGCGAACATAATAGTGATACAGGTAATGCTTTGGGTATTAATGGTCCACTGCAGATTACCGTTCGTTCTGTGGATACAGATGCTGATAACACGGAGCATTTAGGCACACCAACGAGTTTCAATGTTGATTTAGTGATTGATCCTATCAACGATCAACCGACCTTTGTCAATGTGACTAACCTTGAAACGACAGAAGACTCTACTGGTGTGGCAATCAACAACTTTAGTATCTACGATATCGACGCAAACTTTGATAATCCAGATGCACCGTATGTACTGACGCTAAAAGTTGACCAAACACTGCCGGGTGCACAGGGCGAGTTTGTACTCCCAAGCACTCAATCCAATGGTGTGACATTTGTATTGCAGGCTGATGGCTCACTTGTCATGACAGGTAAAGAAGCTGACATCAATGCAGCGCTAACTAATGGCGAGGTTACGTTCAAACCGGACCCGGATCAGAACTATCTCAATCAGGGTGGGTTAGTGACCATTAATGCTACGATCGATGACGGTGGTAATAACGGTTTGATTGATGCGGGTGATCCGAATACCGCTCAAACGAATCAAACTACCTTCACTATTAAAGTGACGGAATATAATGATGCTCCGATAGCGGCCAATGTTGATTTGGGCTCGATTCCGGAAGATGGCCAAATCGTGATTGTTGAGGGTGACTTGATTACGGCAAGCTCTGATATCGAAAATCATAACCTTACCGTAACAGATATCAGCCTTACTCAAAATCAAGGTCAAGGTCAGCTTCAGAGGTTTGAGAACATTGCTGGGGCGGATGACAATTCGATTAATGGCCCATACTGGGTGTTCACGGCAGCTGATGATTATAATGGAGACGTCAAATTCAATTACTCCATTATCGATGATGGTACAACCGACGGTTCGCCGGACTTCAAAGTGGGCAGTGCGGAAATCAGCCTTGTAGTTACAGAAGTTAACGACCAACCAGTGGCAACCGATATTGATTTGGGCACCATGCTTGAAGAAGGTCAGCTAATCATCAAAGCTGAAGACCTGATTACAGCGACGACAGACCCTGAGGGGCATGCCATTACGGTAACTAAGGTCGAAATCGATCAAGGTCAGGGGCAAATTCAGAAGTTTGAGAACGTTGGTGGGGCGGATGACAATTCGATTAATGGCCCATACTGGGTATTCACGGCAGCTGATGATTACAATGGCGATGTTACATTCACCTATACAGTAGAAGATAACGGTACAACCAATGGCTCAAATGATTTCTTAACGGATACCGCGGAAATCAGCGTTGTGGTACAAGGTGTTAACGATACACCTGTTGTTAATGGTGACAATGTCACTGATTTTATTGATGAAGAATCGGGTCAGCTGCTGAGTGGCATCAATGTCAGTGATCCTGATTATGTTGATTCATTTTCTAATGACTTGATGACGGTCACTTTGACGGTGGATTACGGAACGTTAAATGTGTCGCTGCCTGCCGTGACAACTGTGATGGTGAATGGCAACAACACAGGTTCGGTTATCTTAGTAGGTACGTTGAGCGACCTAAATGCATTAATTGACACACCGACTAGCCCTGCGGGTGTTTATCTGGATGCGAGCCTGTCTCCAACCAATAGCATTGGCTTGGAAGTCATCGCGAAAGATAGCGGAAACCCTTCTGGTATCGTCATTGAAACCACGCCAGTTATCTATGATATCGCAGTGACTCCTGTGGCGAATGCGCCGACTTTGTCGATTGATACTGCGTCTAACTACGTCAGAAATATCACCGCTAACCAGTCAGTAAGCGCTAGCGGCGTTCCTTTGGTTGGTATTATTGCTGCCTTGACAGATATTACGGAAGAGCTAACGCTACGTATCAGTGATGTGCCTGTTGGTGCTCAAATTACGAGTGATGTGGGTTCAGTGACTGATGTCGGTGGTGGAGTTTGGATTGCCACGGCGGATGCGATTGACACTGTGAAAGTGGTTGGGCTTTCTGATACGCCGGGAAGCTACACACTCAAAGTGGAGGCGGTTTCAGAAGAGCTAGATAACAGCGATACTGCAACATCGGCTTCGATAGATCTCAACTTGAACATTGTGTCTAACGGGGTTGATATCGATTTAGCTACAGAAACCGACGATGTTCAGTTATTGGCAGGGGCTGGCAATATCGACCTGACAGCGGGATCTGGAAATGATCGTCTGGAAGGTGGTTCGGGTAACGATACGTTAGTTGGCGGTGATGGTAACGACACGCTCATTGGTGGTGGCGGTTCCGATATTCTGACTGGTGGCGACGGTATGGATTCGTTTGTATGGTTCAACATCGAAGATGGTGTCGAAGATACGATTACCGACTTTAGCCTATCTGAAGGAGACCAACTCGATCTAAGAGAAGTGTTACCTGAGCTGAAAAGTGCCTCACCAGATATAACAACACTGCTGCAACACATTGATGCGAAGGTCGACGGGGATGATATTGAGCTTACGATTAACCCTGATGGCTTAGGCACGACAGAACAAGTGATTGTGGTTGAAGATCTTGCGCCTCAGCTGACGTTAAATGGCACCATGCCTTCTGATATTCTGGATGCGCTAGTACAGCAGAATGTTATGACTCACGGTTAACGCTCAATTGATAAGCGCTAGTGATTAGAAGTGAATAACTAAACCATAACGAAATAGGCCAGCAATGCTGGCCTATTTTTTATTAAATCTTGCTGAATGAGCCCCGATAAACCAATAGCCTCGATAAAACAACAAAAAGCCCATGCTGTCGGGGGAAAGCATGGGCATTATTTTATGTGTTATATCAGCTAAGCGAATAGTGTTCTTTCTCTATACTATTTGAGAATCGCTCCATCATTTAGCTTTTTTGCAGGGTTTTTGGCCGCATTAACCAGTAGGATACCAACGGTTAGTACCATCGAACCACATAGTAGGAACAACAAGCGTCCTGTTGGTTCGTTTGGAATCAGAGCCATTGCTAGGATACCGAAACCTGCTGTGCTGATAAGCTTACCAAGCATTGAACGCTGTTTAGTATCTAGGTTTTGTTGCTCTTCACCTTCCGCTACTAATGGTGTGTTCCAGTTAGTGAATAGTTGGTCAACTTCTTTCTCACGTTCAGGCGATAGGCCTTTGTAGAAGCGAGAAGTTAGCATGAAGTAACCACCAGTAAACACTACGTGAGCAGCTAAGCTAAGACCTACTTTCAAGTCGCTCCATTCACGGCCAGTAAGCGCTGTTTCCATACCGAATAGGTGCTCGATGTCTTCTGCTTGAAGCGAGATACCGAAGATGTAAGAAACGAAACCACCAACCACGAGAGTAGACCAACCAGCCCAGTCAGGCGTCTTACGAATCCACATACCAAGTAGTACAGGGATAAGCATTGGGAAGCCAATTAACGCACCTACGTTCATTACGATATCGAACAAGCTCAAGTGACGTAGAGAGTTAATGAACAAGCCAATCGCGATGATGATAACACCCATCATAATAGTCGTTAGCTTACTTACAATAACCAGCTCTTTCTGAGTCGCATTTTGACGAAGAATCGGGCTGTAGAAGTTCATTACAAAGATACCAGCGTTACGGTTCAAACCTGAATCCATAGAAGACATCGTTGCAGCGAACATTGCTGACATAAGAAGACCAACCATACCTGCTGGCATTACGTTCTGTACGAATGCTAGGTAAGCAGCATCACCCGCTTTATCACCCATTGAAGCGTACTCTAATGCGAACTCAGGCATGAATGCACTTACGTACCATGGTGGTAGGAACCAAATTAGTGGACCAACAACCATAAGGATACATGCTAGGCCTGCCGCTTTACGTGCGTTTTCACTGTCTTTTGCACATAGGTAACGGTAAGCGTTGATGCTGTTGTTCATTACACCGAATTGCTTCACGAAGATGAACACAACCCAAAGGATGAAGATGCTCATGTAGTTTAGGTTGTTACCTAACATGAAGTCGCCGTCGAAGTTAGCAACGATGTTAGTTAAGCCACCACCGTGGAAGTAAGCCGCAACCGCACAAGTGATTGTCACGGCCATGATTACAAGCATTTGCATGAAGTCAGAAGCAACAACCGCCCAAGAGCCGCCTGTTACTGCCATCAATACTAGAACCATACCCGTTACCACAATGGTTGCTTCCATTGGGATGTTGAATACAGCAGCTACGAAGATAGCGAGACCGTTTAGCCAGATACCTGCAGAGATAAGACTGTCAGGCATACCTGCCCATGTGAAGAACTGTTCAGACGTTTTACCAAAGCGTTGACGAATGGCTTCGATCGCCGTTACCACACGAAGTTGGCGGAACTTTGGAGCGAAGTACATATAGTTCATGAAGTAGCCAAAAGCATTGGCTAAGAATAGGATTACAATAACGAAACCGTCATTGAACGCGCGTCCTGCGGCACCTGTAAACGTCCATGCTGAAAACTGTGTCATGAAGGCGGTTGCACCAACCATCCACCACAACATTTTGCCGCCCCCTCTGAAGTAATCACTTGTAGAGGTGGTGAACTTACGGAACATCCAACCAATCGCGATTAAAAAGAAGAAGTAGGCGAGAACAACAAAAGTATCAATAGTCATCTTTTCAGCCTTTTAAGTTTCATAATTAACTGACACCTAGATTACTCCTCCTGCATGTTTATTTGTACTACAATATGTCTTTATCGTGATCTGGGGCGCATGTTTATTTCATCATAGATGGCACTTAAAGCCGTTTAAGAGCTTAATTTTTTGCAATTATTTCAAACTTCATCGTTGTCGTCGGATAAATGCTTGAAAGTAAGTGTTTAAAATAATAATACAAATATCCGTATGGTTATAGGGATTAGTTGAGCGAGCGTGTTGATTGAGAAGTGACAAAACTCTAATAAGTATGGTTAAAAATAAAATAGGTGTGTCCACTTTATATCACGTAATAAAAAAGCGAGCACAGAGCTCGCTTTCGTCGTTGAACAAGTGCAGCCGGTTAACGCGAACCTATCTATTGACTAGCTCGACAGCGTCACGAACAAGCTTGCCTAGTTCGTCCCACTTACCTTCGTCGATAAGGTTAGTTGGAACCATCCAAGTACCGCCACACGCAAGAACAGAAGGGATCGATAGGTATTCATCTACATTCTTCAAGCTTACGCCACCAGTAGGCATAAATTTAACAGGGTAAACCGCTGTTAGTGCTTTAAGCATACCTGTACCGCCAGAAGGCTCAGCAGGAAAGAACTTCAACGTGCGAAGGCCCATTTCCATTGCTTGTTCAACTAGGCTTGGGTTGTTAACACCCGGTACAATTGCGACACCTTTATCGATACAGTATTGAACTGTACGAGGGTTAAAACCTGGGCTTACGATGAAATCAACGCCAGCTTCGATAGATGCGTCAACTTGCTCGTTAGTCAGTACAGTACCTGAACCGATTAGCATGTCTGGGAATTCTTTACGCATGATGCGAATCGCTTCGATTGCACATTCTGTACGCAGTGTGATTTCTGCACACGGCATGCCGTTTTCAACCAGTGCTTTGCCTAGGGGGATGGCATCTTCAGCACGGTTGATAGCGATTACAGGGATTACTTTTAGGTTTGCTAGTTGTTCATTTAATGTAGTCATGAATTCTTTCTCACGTTAATAATGGGTCTGCTTTCAACTAAGCAAACCCTTGATTAATAGTTAAAGTGCGCAATTATAGAGACAAATCAGGGGTCGCTTCTAGAGGAATGATAGCACCTGGATGCTGAATCACAGTCCCTGCCACAATGTGACCTGCTAATGCTGCATCACGCGCATTGCCACCGCTCAAGCGTTTAGCCAAGAAGCCTGCACTGAACGAATCGCCAGCCGCTGTTGTATCAACGATGCTGTCTACTGGGTTTGGTGCAACGTACTGAGCACTTTGGCTTTCAACCACTAGGCAGTCTTTCGCGCCACGCTTAATGATGATCTCTTTCACACCAGACTCAGACGTACGTGCAATACACTGTTCAATGCTTTCGTCACCGTACAGCTCTTGCTCGTCATCGAACGTCAGTAGCGCTGTGTCGGTGTACTTAAGCATCTTCAAGTACCAAGAAATCGCTTCTTGTTGGCTTTCCCAAAGTTTTGGACGAAAGTTATTGTCGAAGAATACTTGGCCGCCTTGAGCTTTGAATTTGTCTAAGAAGCTGAATAGCTGTGCGCGTCCGTTCTCTGTCAAGATAGCAAGCGTAATACCACTTAGGTAAACCGCGTCAAAAGAAAATAGCTTATCAAGTAGAGCAGGCGTGTCTTGCTGGTCAAACATGAATTTTGCTGCAGCATCATTACGCCAGTAGTGGAAACTGCGTTCACCAGTTTCATCGGTCTCGATGTAGTAAAGCCCTGGTTGTTTGTGATCAAGCTGAGCAATTAAGCTAGTGTCGATACCTTCCGCTTGCCACTTTTCTAACATGTCGGTACTGAATGGGTCAGTGCCTAGTGCTGTTACGTAGCTCGTGTTGATATCTTGCTCTTTTGTTAAGCGAGACAAGTAAAGTGCTGTATTCAGTGTATCGCCACCAAAACTCTGCTGAAGCCCGTCTTGTTTCTGTTGTAGCTCAACCATGCACTCGCCAATGACCGCGATGTTTAATGATTTCATATGCTTACCTTAGCAACTGAGGTTGCGCTAGTTATTATTTTAGGAAATCTTCACGCGCAGGATTGAAGATATCAAGAAGGATGCTGTCTTGCTCTAGAGCAACGGCGCCGTGCATCATGTGTTTACGCGCGAAGTAAGCATCGCCTTCTTTAAGCACTTTCTTTTCACCTTCGATTTCAGCTTCGAAGCTACCACGAACAACATAACCGATTTGGTCGTGAATTTCGTGAGTATGAGGATGGCCAATTGCGCCCTTATCAAAACATAGGTGTACAGCCATAAGATCGTCAGTGTACGCGACGATTTTACGCTTGATACCACCGCCCAATTCTTCCCATGGGTTTTCATCTAGAATAAAGAAAGAGTTCATTGTGTATCTCCTAATCTGTTTAAATCTTTTAAGTGTTACTTAACTGTTTTCATCATAAGGGAATGAGGTTAATTGTAATACAATATATCTAGCGTTGTGTGATGTTGATCAAGCGATACTTTATATAGCGCAAATAAATCAACAACTTAACAAATGCCTGATATTTAGTGTTATCTATTAATATCAATAGCTTATGCGGGTTTATGTGATTCTGCTCATCATTTTGCGACGAATAAGTACAATTAAAGCTAATATTGTATTACTTTATATGGAGTTTGAAAATTTAATCAAAGTTTAAACCGATAAACTCTTTATTGAGGGTGACAAAGAATATGACGACTAAACCAGTATTGTTGACTGAAGCAGAAATAGAGCAACTTCACCTTGAAGTGGGCCGTTCTAGCTTAATGGGCAAAACCATTGCAGCGAACGCGAAAGACCTAGAAGCGTTCATGTGCTTACCTATTGATGTTCCTGGTCACGGAGAAGCGGGTGGTTACGAGCATAACCGCCATAAGCAAAACTACACGTACATGAACTTAGCTGGTCGCATGTTCTTGATCACTAAAGAGCAAAAGTACGCTGACTTTGTTACAGAACTACTAGAAGAGTACGCGGACAAATATCTAACGTTTGATTACCACGTACAGAAAAACACTAACCCTACAGGTCGTTTGTTCCACCAAATCTTGAACGAACACTGCTGGTTAATGTTCTCAAGCTTGGCTTACTCTTGTGTTGCTTCAACACTGACACAAGAGCAGCGTGACAACATTGAATCGCGCATTTTCGAACCAATGCTAGAAATGTTTACGGTTAAATACGCACACGACTTCGACCGCATTCACAACCACGGTATTTGGGCAGTAGCCGCTGTGGGTATCTGTGGTCTTGCTCTAGGCAAGCGCGAGTACCTTGAAATGTCAGTGTACGGCATCGACCGTAACGATACTGGCGGCTTTCTAGCTCAAATTTCTCAGCTGTTTGCACCTTCTGGTTACTATATGGAAGGCCCTTACTACCACCGTTACGCGATTCGCCCAACGTGTGTGTTCGCTGAAGTGATTCACCGTCATATGCCTGAAGTTGATATCTACAACTACAAAGGCGGCGTGATTGGTAACACAGTACAAGCAATGCTGGCGACAGCGTACCCGAACGGTGAATTCCCGGCTCTGAACGATGCATCTCGCACAATGGGCATCACAGACATGGGTGTTCAAGTTGCCGTCAGTGTTTACAGCAAACATTACTCTTCAGAAAACGGCGTAGATCAAAACATTCTTGGTATGGCGAAGATTCAAGACGCAGTATGGATGCACCCATGTGGTCTTGAGTTATCTAAAGCATACGAAGCGGCTTCTGTTGAAAAAGAAATCGGCATGCCTTTCTGGCCAAGTGTTGAATTGAACGAAGGCCCTGAAGGTCACAACGGCGCGCAAGGTTTTATCCGCATGCAGGATAAGAAAGGCGACGTTTCTCAGTTAGTGATGAACTACGGCCAACACGGCATGGGTCACGGCAACTTCGATACGCTGGGTATTTCTTTCTTCAACCGCGGTCAAGAAGTACTACGTGAATACGGCTTCTGCCGTTGGGTGAACGTTGAGCCAAAATTCGGCGGTCGTTACCTAGATGAAAACAAATCTTACGCACGTCAAACGATTGCTCATAATGCAGTAACCATTGATGAAAAATGTCAGAATAACTTTGACGTTGAGCGTGCAGACTCAGTACACGGCTTGCCTCACTTCTTTAAAGTAGAAGGCGAGCAAATCAACGGCATGAGTGCATTTGCTAACGATCACTACCAAGGTTTTGACATGCAACGCAGCGTGTTCATGTTAAACCTTGAAGAGCTTGAATCTCCGCTATTGTTAGACCTTTACCGCTTAGACTCTACAAAAGGCGGCGAAGGCGAGCACCAATACGACTACTCACACCAATATGCAGGTCAGATTGTTCGCACTAACTTTGAATACCAAGCAAACAAAGAGTTAAACACGCTAGGCAGCGATTTCGGTTATCAACACTTATGGAACGTCGCAAGTGGTGAAGTGAAGGGCACAGCACTTGTGAGCTGGCTACAAAACAACACGTACTACACTTGGCTAGGCGCAACGTCTAACGACAATGCTGAAGTTGTCTTTACTCGCACTGGTGCTAACGATCCAAGCTTCAACCTACGTTCAGAGCCTGCATTCATTTTGCGTAGCAAAGGCGAAACAACACTGTTCGCTTCTGTTCTAGAAACGCACGGTTACTTTAACGAAGAGTTCGAACAATCAGTAAATGCTCGCGGCGTTGTGAAAGACATCAAGGTTGTAGCGCATACAAACGTCGGTTCAGTCGTCGAAATCACCACAGAGAAGTCAAATGTGACAGTGATGATCAGCAACCAACTTGGCGCGACTGAGAGCACTGAACACAAAGTAGAACTGAACGGTAAAGTATACAGCTGGACAGGCTTCTACTCAGTAGAAACAATTTTAAACCCAGAATTAGCAAGCACAGCAGAGCAGGGGAAATAATAATGAGCTATCAACCACTTTTACTTAACTTTGAGGAAGCAGCAGAGCTTCGTAAAGAACTTGGCAAGGATAGCCTTTTAGGTAACGCACTGACTCGCGACATTAAACAAACTGACGCTTACATGGCGGAAGTTGGCATTGAAGTACCAGGTCACGGTGAAGGCGGCGGTTACGAGCACAACCGTCACAAGCAAAACTACATCCATATGGATCTAGCGGGCCGTTTGTTCCTTATCACTGAGGAAACAAAGTACCGTGATTACATCGTTGATATGCTAACAGCGTACGCGACGGTGTACCCAACACTTGAAAGCAACGTAAGCCGTGACTCTAACCCTCCGGGTAAGCTGTTCCACCAAACGTTGAACGAAAACATGTGGATGCTTTACGCTTCTTGTGCGTACAGCTGCATCTACCACACCATTTCTGAAGAACAAAAGCGTCTGATTGAAGACGATCTTCTTAAGCAAATGATCGAAATGTTTGTTGTTACTTACGCACACGACTTCGATATCGTACACAACCACGGCTTATGGGCTGTGGCAGCGGTAGGTATCTGTGGTTACGCAATCAACGATCAAGAGTCAGTAGACAAAGCGCTTTACGGCCTGAAACTCGACAAAGTAAGCGGCGGTTTCTTAGCGCAACTTGACCAACTGTTTTCGCCAGACGGCTACTACATGGAAGGTCCTTACTACCACCGTTTCTCACTACGTCCAATCTACTTGTTCGCAGAAGCGATTGAACGTCGTCAGCCAGATCTTGGTATTTATGAATTCAACGACTCAGTGATCAAGACAACGTCTTACGCGGTATTTAAAACGGCATTCCCAGACGGTACATTGCCAGCTCTGAACGATTCATCGAAGACGATTTCTATTAACGATGAAGGCGTCATTATGGCAACGTCTGTGTGTTACCACCGCTATGAGCAGACTGAAACTTTACTTGGTATGGCTAATCACCAACAAGATGTTTGGGTCCATGTTTCAGGTAAAACGCTATCTGACGCTGTCAATGCAGCAGACGACATCAAAGCATTCAACTGGGGTAGCCTGTTTGTAACGGACGGCCCTGAAGGCGAAAAAGGCGGCGTAAGCATTCTTCGTCACCGTGACGAACAAGACGACGACACGATGGCGTTGATTTGGTTTGGTCAACACGGCAGCGATCACCAGTACCACTCTGCGCTAGACCACGGTCACTACGATGGGCTACACCTAAGCGTATTCAACCGTGGCCACGAAGTGCTGCACGATTACGGCTTCGGTCGCTGGGTAAACGTTGAGCCTAAGTTTGGCGGTCGTTACATCCCAGAGAACAAGTCTTACTGTAAGCAGACAGTTGCTCACAACACAGTAACGGTTGATCAGAAAACACAGAACAACTTCGATACGGCATTGGCTGAATCTAAGTTTGGTCAGAAGCACTTCTTCGTAGCAGACGACCAGTCTCTGCAAGGTATGAGCGGCACAATTTCTGAGTACTACACCGGCGTAGACATGCAACGCAGCGTGATTCTTGCTGAACTTCCTGAGTTCGAGAAGCCACTAGTTATCGATGTATACCGTATCGAAGCTGACGCTGAACACCAGTACGACCTACCCGTTCACCACTCGGGTCAAATCATCCGTACTGACTTCGACTACAACATCGAAAGCACGCTGAAGCCGCTAGGTGAAGACAACGGTTACCAGCACTTATGGAACGTTGCTTCAGGCAAAGTGAACCAAGAGGGCTCTCTGGTGAGCTGGCTACATGACAGCAGTTACTACAGCCTAGTAACCAGTGCGAATGCGGGCAGTGAAGTAATCTTTGCTCGCACTGGTGCTAACGATCCAGACTTTAACCTTAAGAGTGAGCCTGCGCTTATCTTACGTCAGTCTGGTCAAAACCACGTGTTTGCTTCTGTACTAGAAACGCATGGTTACTTTAACGAGTCTATCGAAGCCTCTGTAGGCGCCCGTGGTCTGGTTAAATCAGTGTCTGTTGTGGGCCATAACAGTGTCGGGACTGTTGTTCGCATTCAGACTACTTCTGGTAACACTTACCATTACGGTATTTCAAACCAAGCTGAAGACACGCAGCAAGCAACTCACACTGTTGAGTTCGCGGGTGAGGCATACTCGTGGGAAGGATCATTTGCTCAACTGTAAATGATTAACATACATGCTGTTTAACGAGGGCATGTATTGATGTGGTGCTTTGCGGGAACGAAGCATCACATTGAAATTCAGTCGTGATTGAAAAATCGTTCGTTGATACCAACAACGACTGAAACATCGGGAATAAGTCAAACCGAGTAACTCACTGCGAGTTGCTCGGTTTTTTTATTCGTGTGGTTTGAGGGTGAGATCGTTTGAATTAATTGGATTCAATTTACATCTGATGTTTAGGGTTGATGACTAGGGGCTGTTGACCTTTCGTGGTTAAGTTTTGTTCGAGATAAAATCGTTTTAGGCGCGGCGAAGAGTATGTAGCTTAGTCATTCTAAGCAAATATTCTTCAACAAAGCATAAAACGATTTTAGCCGAACCCTTCGGGCAGCTCTTGTGGTTCATTTCTACAGCGTTATCGGCTTTTCATGTAGGCCAGCTACACGTCAAAGCCTCTTCCTTGTATAAATTTTCCACAAGATGCTACAAAACCCAGCTCGAAAGATCAACAGCCCCTAAATTTAGAGAAACGTTTAATGCTGCAGCGGCGCATTGACAACGAAACGATTTAACAAAATGAACGTTGTTATCTGGTTCTACGAGTATTGTTACGATAACTTCCAATGACTTTTAGAACTTATAAGTAATACAATTGGTGGTGTTGTATTGTCCGAAATTTATTACTTACTGGATAAGGTTGTTGAAAAATGACAGTGTTTTTGCCGCATTATTCTTGACTCGGCAAGTTCTTGTTGTGAGCTACTCTAGTACCTTTAGGGGGCAGGGAAAGGTGTCAGACGCTTTGATTTATTGGGGGGAACTTTAAGAGTGTGCCTGACTCATTTTTCTTTGGTCAGAACGATAGGAATGTACACTAATTAAACCTATCAAGCTTTATCAGTAAGTGATTTACTGATTCGTATCCGGTTAGATATTGTCGGATATGAAGGACGAAAGACTGAGTTGCTATCTGATTTGTCACTTATTAATCACAAGACCTATTCTTTGGGTTTATATGAGGCCAATTCGATAAGTGATGTCAGTATCCGCATTCGAAATTCATGCGCTGGATCACGCACGAAAGTCCTAAAACGGTTGCCTTAGCGGATTCGGCTAGTTATTATAATGAGCATATAATCATACAATAACATATTTGGAGTTGAACATGACTAAACCTGTAATCGGTTTCATTGGCCTAGGTCTTATGGGCGGCAACATGGTTGAAAACCTGCAAACACGCGGTTACCACGTAAACGTAATGGATCTAAGCGAAGAAGCGATGGCTCGTGTTACTGCTCGTGGCAATGCTACAGCTTTCACTTCCGCTAAAAAGCTTGCAGCTGCAAGTGATATTGTTCAGTTTTGCCTTACCACCTCTGCTGTTGTTGAAAAAATCGTTTACGGCGAAGACGGTGTTCTAGCGGGCATCAAAGAAGGTGCAGTACTCGTAGACTTCGGTACGTCTATCCCTGCTTCTACTAAGCAAATCGGCGCAGCTCTTGCTGAAAAAGGCGCGGGTATGATCGACGCACCTCTAGGTCGTACTCCAGCCCATGCTAAAGATGGTCTTCTGAACATCATGGCTGCTGGCGACATGGAAACTTTCAACAAAGTTAAACCTGTTCTTGAAGAGCAAGGCGAAAACGTATTCCACCTTGGCGCTCTAGGTGCTGGTCACGTGACTAAGCTTGTAAACAACTTCATGGGTATGACAACGGTTGCGACTATGTCTCAAGCTTTCGCTGTCGCTCAACGCGCTGGTGTTGATGGTCAGCAATTGTTTGACATTATGTCTGCAGGTCCATCTAACTCTCCGTTCATGCAATTCTGTAAATTCTACGCGGTAGACGGCGAAGAGAAGCTAGGTTTCTCTGTTGCTAACGCAAACAAAGATCTTGGTTACTTCCTTGCTCTTTGCGAAGAGCTAGGTACTGAGTCTCTAATCGCTCAAGGTACCGCAACAAGCCTACAAGCTGCTGTAGATGCTGGCCTTGGTCAAAACGACGTACCAGTAATCTTCGACTACTTCGCTAAACTAGAGAAGTAATCACGTCGTTTAGACACGGTTGGATAAAGAACCTGCTCATTTGAGTGGGTTTTTTTATGCTTGTTTTTAGACATTCTTGGAACGATATTTTTTAAGGAAGTGTACTTAATGAAGAGTGGGAAGAATGAAAACGGGTTTGTAGAGTTGGGTATCTGATTCGCTAATGTGTTGAACATGAACATGAACATGAACATGAACATGAACATAAGGATCAACTGGTGATATGAGATTATGAAATTACAAGGCGATGTTTGCCCAATAATTAGTATATAGACACACGTATTGTCAGGTATTGCTCAAAGAGGGCAATAACCCGAACGATAACCCACTCAACGCCATTTGATAATGAGGAATATACGGTGACTAGCAAGGTTACCATTATTGTTTACTAGGACTTAATGCAGCCTTATTCTTTATGGCGTAGTGAAATGTCTAGGCTCTTCGTTTGAGCTATATCGATCTAAATGAGATAAGCCTGAGACTACACAAGCAGTTCAGACATTTTATCGGGACAGTAACTTTGTTACTTTTTGGTGGCGATCAGTCATACATCAATTCGTTGGCTTTGTTTGAGTCGAACTCTCTCAATGACTTGCGAGCAAGATGTCTGAAGGGCAGCGCTTTTACTAACTCTTCAAAGGGCTGAATGGCAAATGCCCAAAAGATAGAGCCGTCTAATCCAAAGATGATCAATGCACACAATGGAATTGAAATTACCCATTGACCAGTAAAGTTGATTTTGAAGACTGCGGTTGTTTTTCCTAGTGCTCTCAATACATTTCCATGGACTGTGTTGTAGCCACGGACAATCGGCAAGAAGATGTAGAGTGGGGCGATAACGGCCAATGCTTGATAGGTAGACTCATCCAAGTTAGGGTAAATGTCACCAATAACCAGACTTAATCCTGCGAACAAGATTGCACACACAAAAGAAATGACGACCGCAATATCAATACTGGTATCGACGTTTTTGACTAGGTCATCCATCTTTTTAGAGCCAATCGCTTGGCTGATAGTAATTGCGGAAGAGTGAGCCCAAGCAGTAATAAATTGAGAGACAGCCCTGATCCAAGGCATCACCAAAGTAATCGCAACATACGCGTTGATGTTAAGTTGCGAATACAGTAACTGATAAATCGTTGCGCCAATCAATAGCATGGTTACATTTGCTGCGACAGGGAATATCTCGATAAAGTGACGACGAACGTTTGTCATGAACTCAGATCGCAGGGCGTCTAATTTGAGTGAAATTGCCGAGCTCAAATACACGCAAAGAACCAGATACACAAGGCGAAGGGTGATAGCAATAACACTGCCTAGCGCGGCGCCTTGAACACCAATACCTTCGAAATTTGAAAAGCCGTGAATGAGTCCATAAGAAAGTACAGCGTTGATCGGCAATTCAATCAAATACCCTTTAAACGGTATTTTGGTTCTTCCTAATGCATTAAATAGGGCGATAATTACTTGCGTTAATGCTGTGAAAATGACGAGATACTTTGAGATATCAAGGTAGTGGCTGATTTCTAAGTAAAGGGCTTTATCGTCGGTTAAGGCTTGAATTAAAGGCTGTTCTAAAAAGGTGAGCAGAAACCAAAATATTGTCGCGATACCTAAGTTGATGAACAGACCTGCCCAAAACGCTTTGGATAATGAAGCGGTAATGCCAGAACCCACGGCGCGGCTCAATACTAGCTGAGTGCCGTTTGCCAGCGCCATTTGAATACCGAGTACAAAGGCAACCATAGTGGTCGCAATTCCCATGGCAGCCAAAGGTATTTCACCAAGAGGAGAAACCAGCAGCGTATCGATCATCAACATCGACTGCATCAATATACCGTTTAGGGCTAGGGGCCAGGCGAGAGAGAAATTTTTCCTTACATACGATTGTGTAGACACAAACAACACCTTATGTGTGTAACCGTAAGTTTTCTCTGAGAGGACCCGAGTTCAACATTTAAAGATGAAACACTACGGTAATGGATGGTTAAAAATGGGCGCTAAAACTGACTGACTCGTGTATTGGGATACACGAGTCAGTCTGGTCAATCTTGGTTATGCGATGGCTAATTCAACCCTAGACAGCTTTTGATTTTCATCATCAAGTAAAGCTTGAGAGGCTATTCGAGCCTGATTCGCATTGCCTGACATAATCGCATCGTATATCGCTTTGTGCTCTTCTAAACAGAAGCGACCGCCTTCGGCAGAGTGGTCGATAAACTGTTTGAAAATTGTCGAAAGAATGTTCGCGAACGGAATGTAAAACTGGTTACCCGTCGATAAGAAAATCGTTTGGTGAAACAGATGATCGTTGGTTGTCCACTCTTGATAATCAAAGCCGTTTGCGGCAATGGTCATCTTTTGGAAAAGGATCGAAAGCTCTTTGCGTTGCTCTACCGTAGCGTTGGATGCCGCAAGCGCACATGCTTCTGGGTCAATCGCTTTTCTTAAGCCCAAGAATTGAGATAAGAAGGGTTTGGTGTCTTCTAAATCTTGGATCCAATACAGTAATTGAGGATCTAAAAAGTGCCATTGCGTTCTTGGTTTGATACGAGTGCCCACTTTAGGCTTTGATTCAATCAACCCTTTTGCTGAAAGCAGCTTAGTGGATTCTCGAAGGGCAGTTCTGCTGACTCCAAAGATCTCGCACAACTCCATTTCGCTAGGTAACTTCTGATTTTCTTTCAGCTCGCCAGACAAGATTTTGCGAGCAATTTGTCTCGCGACTTGGACATGAATTCGGCGGCTTGAATCTTCCACCAATGAAAATATAGCCATATAAACCACCTCAGGCTGACGTATTAAGTATAAAAACAGCGGATAGATTTAAGTTAGCGCGACTTTAAGCTTGAGGGATAATGCTTGTAGCGGCTATCGAGTCAAACATCTACAGTCACCTATTATTTTAATAAATCATACAATAACACCTAGTTCAATCAAGTGTACAACGATAGAAATGCGTCGCAGTGAAGGGGAACTCACAAGTTAAGGTGATTTTTGTGATGTTACGCATGCCAAAATTGCGTAAATAGGAACTATTTGTATGTATAAATAAGAAGGTACGACTGGTAGTGATAAGCTTCTAAAAGTTTGTGGGATTTTGATAGAACCATAGAGTATAAGGGAGCTCACGTTATTATCCCCCTCATTTGGTGCATTATACTTTCAGTGCTATAGTACGAGTTAAATAATACATATCTAATAAGTAAGTAGACTCATGGCAGAAACTTTCAAATCTATTTCAGGCTCTAAGCGAAGCCTTCATGTGCAGGTGGCACGTGAAATCGCTCGTGGTATTTTGTCGGGTAATTTACCTCAGGGTTCGATTATCCCTGGTGAGATGGCTCTGTGTGAGCAGTTTGGTATTAGCCGCACGGCGTTGCGAGAGGCGGTGAAACTTCTAACTTCAAAAGGCCTTTTAGAGTCACGCCCTAAAATCGGCACTCGCGTTGTTGATCGTGCATACTGGAACTTTTTAGATCCTCAGCTTATCGAATGGATGGATGGACTAGCTGATACCGATCAGTTTTGTCATCAGTTTTTAGGTTTACGTCGTGCGATTGAACCTGAAGCGTGTGCATTGGCAGCTAAGTTTGCAACTGCAGAGCAACGTATTGAATTATCAGAAATTTTCCAAAAAATGGTAGAAATTTCTAGCGAAGAAACGCTTGATCAAGCTCGCTGGTTAGATATTGATATGAAGTTCCATAGCCTTATCTTCAATGCAACGGGTAATGATTTCTACTTACCGTTTGGCAACATATTGACGACGATGTTTGTTAACTTTATTGTGCACTCTTCAGAAGAAGGCAGCACATGCATTAACGAACATCGCGCAATATACGAAGCCATTATGGCAGGCAATAGTGATAAAGCACGCCAAGTTTCGGCAAGTCACTTGCAAGAATCAAACCACCGATTGCCTGTAACAAGCTAACTGAAAGCACTTGATGTGCCCTTACAAATTTTAAAGCACGCATTTAGCGTGCTTTTTTGTATCTGTATTTTTATGTTTCTGACATTGCACTTCTTATTCTGATCTCTAAAACTTGATCAATTCTGCTATTCAACCTAAAAATCAACTCGCAACTCGATATATTAATTATATAATAATACTAATCAAACAAATGCGAGTATGGTTATGCCTCAATCTCTTTTGCCAAATATTCTTCAATTTATCGGTCAGATAGATCCTTTCGATAAGATCCCTAAACAAGCACTTCGTGAACTTGCCTCCAATGTTCAGATCACTTATCTCGGCAAGGGGGATGTGGTTGATCTATGTGAGTCGGGTAAAGAAAAGTCGCTTTACATCATCCGAACTGGTTCTATGGAGCAAAGAAAGTCAGACGGTGTACTTCGTGCTCGTTTAGGCAGTGAAGACTTGTTCGGCTTTACGTTCTTAGATTCTGAAGTTAATGACGAGAAAGGCTACAGAGCGATCGCAATCGAAAATAGCTTACTTTATGTGATTCCACATTCGGCGCTTCAAGCGTTGTTCAAGGCATTCCCAAGCTGCGCAGAACACTTTGCATCACAGGCGCAGGTTCGGTTGAAGTCGGCACTTGATGTTGTGTGGTCAAATAAAGAAAAAGGCTTGTTCATTCGTAAGGTTGAAGAAGTGGCAAGCGGGCAGGTGGCTATCGTTAAGTCTGAACAAACTATTCAGTCGGTCGCGGTTGAAATGCTTCATCAACGCTCGCCATGTGCCGTGATCTATGAGGGTGAAACCATTGTTGGTTTGATTACTGACCGTGACATGACTAAGCGAGTGATCGCCCACGGTGTCAGCACTGATAGCCTGATCTCCGAGGTGATGACGCATTCTCCACTGACGGTAAAACCGGATGATCTGGTGCTGCATGCTGCGTCTATAATGATGCAATTCAACATCCGTAACTTGCCCGTTGTGAAAGAGAATAAGGTCGTTGGTCTTCTCACTACGTCTCACTTAGTTCAAAACCACCGTGTCCAAGCGATCTTCTTAATCGAGAAAATCAAATACGCGGGCAGTGTGAAAACCATGTCTTCGTTTACCCCAGAGCGACAAGCTATTTTTGAAGCGCTGGTGGAAGGCAAGGTTGCACCGGAAACCGTAGGTAAGGTCATGACCATGATTATGGACGCCTACACACGCCGATTGATTCAGATAGCGATTGATAAGTTAGGCCCACCACCTTGTGATTTTTCTTGGATTGTTGCGGGCTCGCACGCTCGTAATGAAGTCCATATGCTGTCGGATCAAGATAGTGCGATTGTACTCTCTGACGATGCGACAGACAGTGACCGTATTTACTTCAAACATTTAGCGATGATGGTGACTAACGGATTAGCGAGTTGTGATTATCCATTGTGTCCGGGTAAATTCATGGCTGCGACACCAAAATGGTGTCAGCCACTCAGCGTTTGGAAGCACTACTACAAGAAGTGGGTGGCTAACCCTGAGTACGAACGCTTACTCAACATCAGTGTGTTCCTAGAAATTCGAACCATCTATGGCAACAGTGAGTTCGAAGGCATTCTTCGTGATGAGTTGCATTCTAACATTCGCAGTAACCGTGAGTTTTTAAGCACACTAGTGAAAGATGCGGTAAACACCAACCCGCCATTGGGTATTTTCAATAGTTTGGTTCTAGAGAAATCGGGTGAGAACAAGAAAACACTCAATGTGAAGAAGTACGCCATTAACTTGATTATTGATCTTGCGCGTATTTACGGATTAGCGGTGGAATGTGATTTGTCAGCAACCGATGAACGTTTCGCAGCTGCCAATGAAAAAGGCATGCTGAGCGACGACGCATTCAAGAACATTCTGGGCTCTTACCAGTTCATTCTCTCTTTCCGATTTGGTCATCAACTTGAAGCGCTGAAGAACGGGGATGTGCCTGACAACAACATCAACCCAGATAGCTTTGGTAGCTTTGAGCGTAAACACTTGAAAGATGCCTTTAGGATCATTGCTGACCTTCAAGAAGCCGCGAAAATCCGTTTCGGAGCACGCTAATGAAATCGTTTTTAAATTACTTTCATCCTCTTGAGAAAATTAAGCGCACACGAAAGCAATATTTGAATACGGTTAAGCTGCCAGAGGCGTTACATGCTCTTGTGGATCAACCTTGCCCAGAGATGACGGACTTGGCCAAAGATAGCGAATATATCGTTTTAGATCTTGAAACTACAGGCTTAGACAGCGAGCAAGACCTTATTCTATCTATGGGTTGGGTCGATGTGGTCAAGGGGCGAATAGACTTAGCGTCCGCCAAGCATATTTATCTGGATAACGATTCGCAGATCAATGCTGAAACTGCAGTTATCAACCACATCACACCACAAATGCTGGAAGAGGGCGCTTCAATTCATGATGCTATGCTGACGTTTTTCGAAGCCGCAAAAGGTAAGATCATCGTCGCGCACGCTTGTGTGGTCGAAGAGAAGTTCATTAGCCAGTATCTATTAAGATGCTATGGCTTAAGGCAGTTGCCTTTACTTTGGCTAGATACACTATGTATTGAGAAGAGCATGGAGAAAGCGATCAGTAACCATGAAGAGGTGGATTTAACTCTAGCGGGTACGCGAGACAGGTATGGGCTTCCTGAGTACAACAGCCACAATGCATTAGCCGATGCCGTTTCGACAGCGGAATTGTTTTTGGCTCAGCAGAAGCGAGTCGTGCCTAATGATGAAGTGACACTTTCCTTTTTATATCGGATCAGCCGTTAGGGTTGTACCTTCCTGTAAGTGAATCATTGTTGAATGACCTGATTTGAAAGAAGAAAAGCCAGCGATTAAGCTGGCTTTTGTTTAGGTCTTAGAAAATTAGGACAGTAATTATCTTAGATTATTTATATAGCTATCGATTAGAAGCTGTAAGTTAGACCAACACGGCTACGCAGTTCACGAGTCGCTTTAGTCGATGAAGTACTCACATCACCAAACTCTACATATGGTGCCCATTGACCCATAATGTGGCGAATACTTGCATTTAACTCGTAGTTTGTATCATCGTTGTCGTAGATGTTGTAATCATCTGCTTTGTAGTAGTTACCTTCAAAACCGAAACGCCAGTTCTCCATTGAGTAGTTGATGTTTGCTGTTAAGCGATGGCGACGTTGGTTTTCATCGTTTTGATAAGTTAAGTAGCCGTTATCTAAGATTGGCTTGCCGTCTGAGTCAGTTGCAATTGATTTTGTGTTCTGTCTCATATCGTAACGGTAACGTGCACTTAGGCTTAAACCGTCAATGCTGTCGACACTGTATGTCGCGCGAACTTGAGGTTTGTATGTGACACCAGACTCGCGACCTTCTATTGGCATACCGTAAGTCATCGTCCAGTTATCGTTAAGCACATGGCGATAATTAAGACCAAGTTCCCAACCATTATTCTTCAAATCTTCCATAAACTCGCCGTCTTCTCCCTTGAATTTCGCTTCGATATCTACAAGGAAGTTGCCAATGCTATCGCCCAGTTTTACACGAGTAGCGTGTTGATCTGTATGACTCTTGTATTCGTGTCTCATATCGAAAGACGCCGCAGATACAGAGCCAGCAGCGAGTACAGATGCCACAGCAATCACGATTTTAGTTTTATTCATGGTATTAATTCCATATTTATAGGTTGAGTATTGGCCTCAAGTTCGAGCCAAATAGGGTAATTCGTTTGATTAATGCAACAGTCTTTTTGAATCTGTTGAATTCGCCGAGTCCTGTTTGCATTAAAATAATACAAATATGCTATAGATAATGTGAAGGTCGATCTGTGAATTAGATCTTGTTGTTATCATAAATCTCATTTACACAGATCGTTACAAATTGATAGGATTAAGTAATCCATTGTTTTAAAAGAATAAATATTAATTTATTTGTTAGGGCTTCTTTCTGTAATGTGCGCTATAGCAAAAATAGTAATGTTTCACTGTAGATTTTATTTGTAATACATTATTGTTCTTGGCGTTCGAGTGGTGGGTGAATAAGATCACTATGATGGCTGAGCGACAAAGCTGATCTTGAATTTGAGATTGGTATGAGGGCAGGTTGTCTAATGCTGTCGGATGAACCATCGACGATGTGAATTTTTGAATGAATTGAAACATGTGGGCTTTATCTGTTTTGGGGACAGTAAGCTAGAGGTGGAGAAGGCTGTCAGTCTTCAGTCTATGTTAAAACAAATAATTAAGGTGTTTTAGGTGACACCTTAATTATTGCTCCCAACTATTCTAATTATAACTTCTGCTTTCGTTTAGAAAGGTAGGACATGGTAGTGAAGATCTGCCCTTGCGCTCATGTTGATACAGGCAACATGAGCGTTTTTTTGTCTGAAATTTGAGTTGAGGGTTATCTGGGGCATCTATCAAGACGATTAACGATTAAGCTTTTCGGTTGCTCACCGCACGTTCAAGTGAATCCGTTTGACCCACTACTGCAGTTGCACTTTTCAATGTATCAGGTACGAAGAGGTGAGGTTGATAGATAAGATCAACGTTATTCACGCTGAGATTACCTCTGAAAAGTAGCCTCATGACAATGCAGTCCGTTCTAGTAATATGCGCTCAGGAAGAGCAGTGCTATGGGCCAATTATACAGGATTTAGGACAGTCTCAGTAAACTAGCCCTTAGCACAAACTTATACTGGACTAGCTTTCTGTCGGCATCCAAACTTGTTTAGACGTGATTTTGTGGTCTTTAAAGGTCAGTTCTTCAACCTTGTCACCGTTAGTATTCCAGCGAGTGAGTTTCCCGTTTGCTACTTCGCCTTCATCAAATTTCGCTTGGCTAGCCTTATTGCCATTAGGGTAGTAGTTCGTTACTAATCCATTTGTTTTCCCGTGACTGAATTCGGCTGTTAGGCTTTGTTCGCCATTCGGATACCAACGAGAGCCAGCACCCGACAGCTCATTGTCTTTATAGCTGAGCTCAGCTTTTTTCTGACCGTTGGGATACCAGGTTTCAGCCTTGCCTTGCAGTTTACCTTTAACGTAATTCACTTTAGAAGCGACTTGGCCATTCTGATACCAATTTGTTTCTAACCCAAGTTCTAGACCATCGGAAAATTGGGCTTTGGTCGCGATTTGGCCGTTATCGAACTTCTCTTCAAATTGGCCAGTAAATGGCTTTGAATGGTTGACTTGGTAAGCCACGCCTTTTCGCATCTGCAAATAGTCAACAACAACATCATCATTGCTGGTGGCTGCATAGCTCATAGAAGACATCGTACTAAGAGCAATTAAGATTGGAACGTATTTCTTCATAATGACACCTTTTTAATGGACGAGAGAAACTGTAACGGGTGTGTTAAAAGCATTTCACTTCCGTGTATCCCTGTCAGTATCTAATAGTGGTTTTCAAGTTTTCATTATTAGCTACCTAATATAGGGAACTTTTAAAAGCAAATATCCAATCATATTTGTACTACAAATATGTTGGTTTGATTCATTTTTATAAATTATATCTAACGATTTTTTTGTTGTTCGCATTTGAGCTTTGACCGTGACGAATAATAATTTTTAACGAGTATTCTTTGATTTTTAGAGACTTTGTTCATGTTTTTCGGGGTTTTTGTCGAAATCCACTACGGATGGCTGCACTCACTTGAGGAATTATGCTCGTAGGTGGTGCAACTTTGAACTCGATCACTTGTATGATTAATTGAGTGTCAGACTGTAAGATCACTGTCACGCATTTGGATTATTGTAGTACAAATATGCTTGCCATCTATCTATAGTGACCTCAATAAAAAACATAAATAAAGGTCTCAAGATGGAACTCAATACCCTGATAGTTGGCATCTACTTCCTATTCTTAATTGCAATAGGGTGGATGTTCCGAACGTTTACAAGTACGACAAGTGATTACTTCCGTGGGGGAGGTAATATGCTGTGGTGGATGGTAGGTGCAACCGCATTTATGACCCAGTTCAGTGCTTGGACATTTACAGGTGCAGCAGGTAAAGCTTTTACCGATGGTTTTGCCGTAGCGATTATCTTCATCGCGAACGCATTCGGTTACCTAATGAACTACCTTTACTTCGCTCCGAAGTTCCGCCAACTGCGCGTTGTGACGGTAATTGAGGCGATTCGTATGCGTTTTGGTAAGGTGAATGAGCAAGTATTTACTTGGTCTGGCATGCCAAACAGCGTTATCTCTGCTGGTATCTGGTTGAACGGCCTTGCGATCATCGCATCGGGTATCTTCGGCTTTGATATGACAACGACGATTGTCCTAACGGGTCTGGTTGTACTGGTAATGTCAGTAACAGGCGGCTCTTGGGCGGTAATCGCATCTGACTTTATGCAGATGGTTATCATCATGGCGGTAACGGTAACGTGTGCTGTAGTAGCGGTCTACCACGGTGGCGGTGTCACGCAAATCATCAATGATTTCCCAACCGATTCATTTATTACGGGTGATAACCTTAACTACCTAAGCATTTTCAGCATCTGGGCGGTGTTCATCTTCTTGAAGCAGTTCAGTATCACCAATAACATGCTGAACTCTTACCGTTACCTTGCAGCGAAAGACTCAAACAACGCACGTAAAGCGGCACTGCTTGCTTGTGTACTAATGACGCTTGGTCCAATCATCTGGTTCATGCCTTCTTGGTTCATGGCAGGTCAAGGTGTTGATTTAGCAGCAGCTTACCCAGAAGCTGGCAGCAAAGCCGCTGACTTCGCTTACCTTTACTTTGTTCAAGAATACATGCCTGCAGGTATGGTTGGCCTTCTGATTGCCGCTATGTTTGCTGCGACTATGTCTTCAATGGACTCTGGTCTAAACCGTAACTCAGGTATTTTTGTTAAGAACTTCTACGAGCCGATTCTTCGTCCTAAAGCGACAGAGAAAGAGCTAATGGTTGTTTCTAAGCTAACGTCTACTTTCTTCGGCATCGCGATCATCTTGGTTGCTCTGTTCATCAACTCTCTTAAAGGTCTGAGCCTTTTCGACACCATGATGTACGTGGGCGCATTGATCGGCTTCCCTATGACAATTCCAGCATTCTGTGGCTTTTTCATCCGTAAAACACCGGATTGGGCAGGTTGGGGTACGCTAGTAGTCGGTGGTGTGGTTTCTTACTTCGTTGGTTTCGTTATCACAGCGGACATGATTCAAAACTGGTTCGGTCTAAACGAACTAACTGGCCGTGAGTGGGCTGACCTGAAAGTGGCTATCGGCCTTATCGGTCACATCGTATTTACTGCTGGCTTCTTCGTTCTTTCAACACTGTTCTACAAGCCATTACCGGAACACCGTGAGAAAGACGTCGACAAGTTCTTCAATAACCTAGCGACACCGTTAGTTGCTGAGAGTAATGAACAGAAGAAACTGGATAACAAGCAACGTCGTATGTTGGGTTCACTTATCGCGGTAGCGGGTGTGGGCGTAATGACTATGTTTGTACTGCCAAACCCAATGTGGGGACGCATGGTATTCGTTCTGTGTGGTTTGATTGTGTTCTCTGTCGGTCTGTTACTTGTTAAAGCGGTCGATGACAAAGTCGAGCAACAAGACGAAGTGACGCCAGCCGAAGGCTAATTCCTTTTAAATCAAAAACTATAACTTTTTACAGCGGCTACCGATTGCGGTAGCCGTTCGTTTGAACTGCCAAAGTTTAATGTGATATGTACGGAGAGCTTTTGAAAATCACTCAATAAGCTTTCTGGCTTTAGCTCATACTGAAATAATTTAAAAAGCCCCAATAGGTAAATGCTTATTGGGGCTTTTTAGTGTTCTGTTTCTAGGCTCAAGGCGTAACGTTTAAGCCTAGGATTTATACTTATGCAGCAGTTCCCAAGGGATATTGCACAAGTGGTGATCTTCAGGGAACTGGCTTAGGTGATGTTGGTGGATATCATCACTGGCAACATAGTGAGTTAACGGCAATATCTCGAGTGCGATACGGTCTGCGTCATCACGAGATGCAATGTAGCTCGCAGCTTCTGATAAGTGCAAGGCGCTAGTGCTGTATACACCCGTGCGATATTTCTCGCCTACATCAACCCCTTGTTTGTTTACGCTGTATGGGTCGATGATCTCAAACAGATGCTCCATCAAAACCGTGACTGACGTGGTGCTCGGATCAAACTCAATCTGGACACACTCCGCGTAGCCATCGTAATCGCTTTGTGTGCCATTGCATTGCGTGCTATCGCATTGTGTCGTCCCGTTTTCTGTTAGCTGGGCGCTTCCATTGGCACGGCCTGCTTCTGTGCAGATAACACCAGGAACGTACTTAATAAATTCCTGTACGCCCCATAAGCAACCGCCAGCTAAATAAATTTGTTCCATACTTACCTTTTACTTCTCTGTGTTTGTTGATGTTTGTTCGATGCGTGAATCAATACGATGATACCCGCACGTATAAAAAAGCGTCTATAAAAATGAGCGCGCAAATAAAAACAAGCGTTTAGGCATTGTAAACCTGTGCGACTGAACAAACATAAGTTTAATATGATTTGTGATTATATAAGTCAGTATTGCTTTGTCATCAACTCGAATCTCAACATCAAGTGAGCGTAACTCTAAACATGTTTGACCAAATAAAAGACTTCATTAATCCGAGCAAGAACCCAGATCTTACTCAGGCCCATGAATACCAGCGTCAGCATCTGGCGACATTGTGGCTATTGGGAAAAACGGGGGCGGGCAAGTCATCGTTTATTCAAGCGGTCACGGGGGACTCCTCTGTTGAAGTCGGCAATGGTTTTGCGCCTTGTACCATGACGGCGATGTCTTACGAATTCCCACAAGACAAACCGGTGATGCGCTTTCTCGATACCAGAGGACTAAGCGAAGCGAATTATGATGCGAAAGAGGATCTGGAAGAGATTGGTCAGGCAGGTAATGCGTTAGTCGTTGTAATGAAAGCCGACGAACCTGAACAATCCTCAGTGCTTGCGGCTCTAAAGCAGATTAAGAAACAGAAGAAAATTAAACACTTGCTGCTTGTTCATACTGCAGTGTTGTCTTCCGGTGAACCAGATCGAGCAAGGCAGGTTCAGTTCAACACCAACCAAGTAGAGAAGGCTTGGGGTAAAGAGTTTGAATCGGTAGCGGTCGATTTCGAAACGGATGAGTCGAGCAATAACAGTGGTTCAATTTACAACTATGACATCTTGTTAGAAAAGCTGACCAGTATTCTTCCGGTGATCGGAATGATGGTGCAAGACAAAGAGCATTCCACGCAAGAAGAAGCCAACTTTGATCAAGTAGAAAACGAAGTGCTTTGGTATGCGGGAAGTGCGGCAGCGAGCGACCTGATTCCGGGTGTTGGGTTGGTGTCGGTACCTGCGATTCAAGCGAAAATGCTTCATAGCTTGGCGAATCAATATGGGGTTGAGTGGAACAAGAGAGTCTTCAGTGAGTTGATAGGCACTCTGGGAAGCAGCTTTGCGTTGCAATACGGAATGAAGCTGGGCACTCGACAGTTGATAAAGCTGATTCCAGTTTATGGTCAAACGGTAGGGGCGGTGGCTGCAGCGGCAATGAGTTTCGGCACCTCTTATGGTTTAGGTCGCGCGGCTTGTTTTTACTTCTATCATAAGAACAAAGGCGAAGAAGTGTCTGAAGAAGATATGCAGAAGATCTACAAAGAATCCCTGAAAAAAGGAAAGGCGGCGTCGGGCTATGAAGAAAATTAGAAACCTATTTCGATTACTGGCGGTGCTATCGAGCGGTCGTTGGGGTATTGCTCTGATTTCTGCCATCTTCCCAAGCATTATCATGATGGGTTTTGGTGTCTTCTTGGCGATCAAATACGGTTACCTACTCGAAATGTCGATTGCCATTGCCGTGAGTGCCTTGGTATTCACCATTCCCTTGTTCATTTCTAGTCGTTCTTCACGCGATTCTTCAAGCCACTCTTCACGCCGATCTTCAAGTACGGAGCCCTTCTCAAATAAAGAGAGCGACGGCCTTGGCGAGGGAAGTTCTGAAGCTGAATCACAACATAACAAAGCTGATATCAACGATGCATTGGTTAAGGCTTCGACTGATTGGTCTCAAAAAGAACTGTCGATCTGGAATGATTCAAAACACCATGTACGCCAACAATTAATGGTCGACATAGAGTGGGGCAACCTAGACCAAACCGGTTTAGAAGTACTTGAGTTTGTGGCGAAAAAGTTTGATAAGAAATCGCTCGATTTCTCGATTCCTGAAGGGCTAAAACTCTTCGAAGAGGTCAGCCGACGCTACAAACTGGTAGTGCGAGAGCATATACCGGGCATTGAGTATCTCAAGGTTTCTTACATTAAGGCGGGCTACGAAGCCTATGACAAATATGGCGAACTAGGGCAGAAGATCGTTAAGGCCGCTATTTGGGGGAATCACCTCAAAAACCTCTATTTGAACCCGCTAAAAGTTGTTTCTGATATAGGGAGAGAGCAAGCGACATCTTCAATGACAAGAGGTGTGGTTGATGACATGCAATACGCCGCTAAACAAGCCTTATTAGATGAAGTGGCGACGGTGGCGATTGATCTCTATAGCGGACGTTTCAGCATTGAAGATGAAGCACTTAAAGCGTCCGATGTTTCTGAACTCGACGAACAACGCTTTGCTCCTGAGTTAGAGCCTGTGCGAATCGTGCTGGTTGGGCAAACAAGTTCGGGTAAATCTTCACTTATCAACGCTCTTAAGCAAGAGCTGGTTGCCGAGGTCGATGTTCTACCATCAACCGATACATCAACCGTCTACAACGCGTTTGTCGACGATAATGATGTTCGCGTGGTTGATCTTCAAGGGCTTGATGGCAATCCTAAAACCGAAGCGCAGATGCTTAAAGAGATGACCCAAGCCGATGTGGTGCTGTGGGTACTTAAAGCCAATCAGTCTGCACGTGATTTGGATAAGCAGTTGAAAGATAGATTTGATGCTTTCTATGATGATCCTAAGAACATCTCACGCAAGAAGCCGATTGTGGTGTCAGTTGTGAATCAGGTAGACCGATTAAAGCCTGTAGACGATTGGCAACCACCGTATGACTTAGAGAATCCAATATCGACCAAAGCAAAGATCATTGCTCAAGCGCTCGAATACAATCATATATTGCTGCAAACCGATATCGTGTTACCGCTGGCGATTGCGCCAGAAAAGGTACAGTTTGGTTTAGATACTTTAAGGCAGACGTTGATCGAGCGTATCGCTGACGCAAATAACGTGCAGAGAAACCGCCAACGTTTAGAAGCCATGAAAAGAGGCACGTCGGTTAAAGGCCAACTGAATAAAGCGGTCAAGGCGGGTAAGAAGGTGGCACCAAGTGCGTTGAAAGCCGCGACTCCGAAGTTAGCTGAAATGGCGATTAAACAAGTGGTTAAGAAGAAGTAAGTCATTCACTGCGAATACGGTTCTGGTGAGGTTTGAGCCTCATCAGAGCTTGGCGTTTTTAGCTTAGTAGATTTCTAGAAGATAGCTTTTTAGAAAACAGCCATCTTCGCCTCTTATTAGAGAGATATTGAGGGCTTTGTTGCGTAATT
>NZ_JBFRVM010000026.1:5832-6372 GCF_041475145.1 Vibrio sp. 10N.222.49.A3 | reverse complement strand
TGTCCAAAACCTTCACAGGCTGAATTTTTACCTATGGCACTTTCTAACTCGAAAGTGCCCTTTTCTGCGTTAACGTAATTACTCAGTAGCAGATCACGCTACTGAAATCACCGTACTTTTTCTTATATGCCAAAAGTGTTAAAAAGATAAGAGAACATCGAATGATGCTCTCTTAAATATCGGGGAGAGTACAGCTAAATAGTAAACACATTTCAGACGCGAATGAGTGTATACAAAAAGGCCGCAATCAGCGGCCTAGTTTAAAATCTACTAATTCAAAGTTAAAGCATCAATTTGAAGCTCTTTAAGTGTGAGATGAAGCTTGGGAGTCTCTGCTTTTGTAAGCAAGCTAAGAACTCATCTTGGCTCATTGGTGGCCTTTTTAATGAAGCTCTTTGTTGCTGAGCAGCCTTAACGCATGCGCTACTGTCCAATTCGAACATATCGCACAGGAACTCGTCTGGATGTATTGCTGTTAGACCTAAAGGCTCGAGTTCGCAAGAAGGAAAGTCTTTTAGGTTGAACGTAATGATAGACTCA
>NZ_JBFRVM010000026.1:4316-5088 GCF_041475145.1 Vibrio sp. 10N.222.49.A3 | reverse complement strand
AGACTCATACCCTTCAATCAAGCAGTCTGGAACATTTGCGTTCATTAACTGTCGAGTTCTTTGCAGTTGTTCTGCATTTAGCTCTGGCCTATTTTTCAGTAGATTTCGAGTCCATTCATCATGTATCTGTTCTGTCCATCGCGCTCTAAACAGGCCAGTATTGGCCAAGTACATTAGGTAGCTTCGGAGTGGAGCTGGGTACATTACACATGCGTCTAGAATTACCGTATATGACGCCATTAATATCCCATATCCATTTCTTGGTCTAATGCAGATAGTTCAGCAAGAGCAGCTAGTCTGTTCTCTTCTAGGCAGTTCTTGTACTCCATAAGATCAGTATAAGCTACCTTTCTACGGTTGCCAGTACGGCTAAACGGAATATCACCTGAATCAAGAAGCTTAATGAAAGTAGGACGAGACATGTTTAGCATCTCAGCACCTTCTTGCGTTGTGAGTTCCGCATGAATAGGTGTGATGCTAACAGAGTTGCCTTGACCTAATTGAGTAAGCATCTCGATCATCATATTTAATGCGCTTGCTGGAATAGTTACTTCGTGAGTCTTACCAGACTTATCGACAACGTTAATCCTTTGAGCTTCACCATTAATTTCTATAACGGCTGACAACTCTTGGCTACCAAGCTTAGCCAGTGCCATTTCTTCAGCGCTTGGCAATTTTGTAGCAGTATTCATCGTGTTTCTCTCTAGTTTTTAGTTTCTGATGTCATGGTATACAAATCTTCTCACCATGACATTATCCGAAATATTCGAAA
>NZ_JBFRVM010000026.1:457-3567 GCF_041475145.1 Vibrio sp. 10N.222.49.A3 | reverse complement strand
CGAAATATTCGAAAGAAAGAGAGTGTCACATTATCGTTGGACTTAGTGCTCGTAGGCGGCCTAGTTCAAGGTCTATCAACGCATGCTTAACTATCTTTAATCATAGTACTTCAATATGTAGTGTATGAGAGGAATTGGTCAGCCAGATGTAGGCTAGCTGAATGATTATAATATTAGAAGTAATTCGAAAGGTCAGAGTGTTCTATGATTCATAACTCGGAATTGTCCGAAGATTAGTTTCAGTTATATCTGTCATGTTAAAGCATGCGGCAATCGTTTACGCCTCGTTATTCATTCGTAACTTGCCATCTTTCTTGTTGTGCCTGTGAAGTTGTCTGATACTTCGATACGTTTCATTTCGATGTTCATGGTGGGTTCGATTTTTTTAAGACGTGCTATATCACTGGCGATTCGTTTACAGCCTAAAAACAAGATGCCATCGAGTGGTGTTATGACATCTCCAGCCTTGAGGCAATCAACGAGGGAGGTGGCAGAGAGTGGTGTTTTTGTCCCAGCAACGTAGCGGGTTGCCACAAACTCATTCGTATAGTGGATTTCTCTTGGTAACATTTGTTCGCTTTTGGCGTAAATCATTCCGCTTTGTTTACCATTAATAACTCGATGCTCTTTATACACTCGTGTTTCCTCGCCTATGGTGGCCATAGCTTGTGGTGCGCGTGTGATGAATAAGCGAAAAGGTAGATCTTCACTTGTGATGTAATCGACAAGGTTAAACGCTAATCTTGCTCTCGCGATCTCTCCGAGTGGTTTGTCACGACAGATTTGTAGAACCTGATCCCATTGGCTGGTCAGTCGAGTGCTTTCTTTATCGCTTCTAACTTTAACCTTGAGAATATCGTAGTGAATTATCTTTTCCATGGTTAATTTGGCCTTCCGTTTTGCTTGCTTCGTTAAATTCCAACCTAACATTATTTTTTTATAACAAATTAAAGCAGTTATCCACAAAGTTGGGGCGTAACCTGTCTAAAACCTTCGTCGGTTGAGTTTATGCTCATGGTACCAAATAGATCGAAATCACCTAAAAATGCCGATAATTGTTTTCAAATTGAAGTAAAAAGCGCCAATTATAAAACTTATCGCGACACTAATAGGCGGGTATATTCGTTGACTTCTAAAAGAGCCCAATGATGGTTACTTTGCAATTGGAGTAGATTACCGCCAGTGCTCCTTGAAGCGAAAATTAGAGCAACTGCCATTGATTTCTTGAGAGGTCATGGGGGTTGGTTAATCTCTGCACCCTCGTTAGGGTACCAATAGGCGGATACCTACTTATAAGCTCTCATCCTATCCAAATTCACGAGTTGTGATCTGATTTAACTTTTTGGTGAAATTACCTCTGTTAATCCCTAAAACCCTAGCAGCCTTAGACTGATTACCGCGCGTATGAGTTATCAACTCAGTAAACAATATTTCAAACACAGCAGGAGTCACCCAAGACATATCAGGGCTAACTGATTGTTTATCAAACCATGTCGGTTCCAGTTCTGCTCGGATAAGTTTTTTTAAATGGTCTTTGTTGATTGGGGTTAGTTGGTCATTCATAGAAGTTGAAGGTCATTAAGGAACGTTATCATTCTGACAAATTTACCATGAAATCGCCTTGAAATCAGCCGACGCGGGAAAATACGAATACGATGGATAACTGTCCAGCGCAATAAGCAACGAGGACATTTTTAATCATAAGCTCAAAGCCATTCGTTTCTAAAAACACTCGACCAATCCCTGTCCGGTGATGCCCATCATCAACATAAAGCTCACCATCTCTATTACACAGAGACCAATTTCGCTTTTCTTCTTAAAAAGAGTAATCAGGATTGCTTTGAAGGTTTCGAGCATAACGCTGACCACGTTCGAGACCGTGAGGATTATCAGCGCAAGGAAATAAACCACCCAAGTTTTGCCAGCATGTCGGGGCTCTAGCCCCCCACCCCGTCGGAGAGGTGAACATCCGTGACTTACCTTCGGCATGCGTAAATTTTTTTCATATCAGAGCCCTACACCGCAATACCATTAGCCAACAACCGTTCAATTGTTGGCCAGCTCATCTGCATACGCAGGTAATTACCTAAAAAAGCACTGCATTTCACTCTCAAGGAACCACGATGCCTAGACCTAAACGCGCGTCCGGCAACCACTTTACCCGTGGCGGACAAATTACTTTTCACTCCATTCGGATGTTCTTTCAAGTCAACAATACCTTAGTCTACGCCGCCATTTGGTCGGTGATAGCGCTCACTGGCGTTCTTACCTGGCTACGCGCGCCCGATAACGCCTTTTGGTCTGTGTTCTACTACTGGCGCAATCATATCTATGCCAGCTTTGGGCACAATCTTAACAGCGAAGTCACGACGTTCTGGAGTGGAAAACGCTACGTTGGCACGCTCGCCTCCCAACTGGAAAATACCCAACTCATCAGCCTTTATGATGACGTCATTCGCCAAGCACAAATCAACTTCTTAATTGCCATCTGTATTGCCTTCGCTATTTTGATGCTCGCCATGAGTTTCTTTAAACGACAAGGCGAAAAGCAAAGTGAAGATTTCCACGTTCGAGGCTTTCAATACGCCGAACCCAAAGTGCTCACAAATGATTTGAAAAAACGGGCAAAGAAACTCAAGAAACAGGGTGTAGGCAACGGACGAATTTCTGATTTCAAAGTGGATGGGCTGGCCTTATTTAAACGTGAGTTTGAAGTGCAGCATATGCTCATCGACGGCACCACAGGGGCAGGTAAATCCGTCATGCTTCGTAAACTCCTGCGCTGGATACGCAAACGTGGGGATAAAGCGATTATTTATGATAAAGGCTGCACCTTTACCAGTAAGTTCTTTGACCCTAGCCAAGACACCTTACTCAACCCCTTCGATGAACGCTGCGCCAATTGGGATGTGTGGTGCGATGCAAAAGAAGCCCCTGACTTTGAAAACATCGCGAGCGCGCTTATCCCGCAGCATGGCGAAGGTGACCCATTCTGGGTCGACTCCGCCCGGACTATCTTTTCAAGTGCGGCGTATCGCATGAGCCAAGATGACAAGCCCTGCTCGACCGCAAGGCTGCTTAGCCTGATACTCACGTCTGAACTTGAAACC
>NZ_JBFRVM010000026.1:0-153 GCF_041475145.1 Vibrio sp. 10N.222.49.A3 | reverse complement strand
AAGTGGATGGGCTGGCCTTATTTAAACGTGAGTTTGAAGTGCAGCACATGCTGATTGACGGCACCACAGGGGCCGGTAAATCCGTCATGCTGCGGAAACTGCTGCGCTGGATACGCAAACGTGGGGATAAAGCGATTATTTATGATAAAGGCT
>NZ_JBFRVM010000025.1:0-1416 GCF_041475145.1 Vibrio sp. 10N.222.49.A3 | reverse complement strand
GGCTTAATGCCGTTCACTTAAGAGTGAACGGCATTTTTGTTCTTAGCATACCGTTGTGGTCTGGGTTTAACTGTTCTAGGGAATGTCCTTTCCCTTCGCCCTTCAAGTATTAAGCTTTCAGCCATGTTGTGGAACCCTTTTAGCTGACGAGGTATTGCGCCTGGTGTTGAGTAAGGTAAGCCTACAAGTAACGCAGATACATGAGCTAATGTGCCGTTAAAACTCAGTTGATAAGGAAGGTAATTTCCCTTTAAATTGAAGCAGAGCTCGACCATCTGGTATCGGATTAAATTGTAAGTAAGCAAGATGCCCCATAACTCCTGCTTTACCAGTTCTGGTAAACGACTTCGCAGCGTGAGACGATTTCCAAGCATGTATTGTTTTTGCTCTCGGTAGCCTAGCTCAATTTCCCAACGATGTTCATAAAGGCCTGCAATATCTTTTGATGGGTAACGCAGGGAGTCCGTCATGGAGGTTAATACTTGGTAGTCTTTTCCTTTAATTTTACGAGTGACAAGTCGAGCGGTTATCGACTTTGGTAAATCAGGCCATAGCTTTCTAGCCCTTGGGTTACTGTGTAATTGAACCAGTTTGTCATTTCGCCCTAAAGATTGAACAATGTCATATTGTGTATTTTTCTTGAGGGGGATAAGCCAATGACGCTCCGAGCCAGAGTCTTGCCATTTATGTAATAAGCCTAAAGAATAGAACCCCTTATCGAACATTGTCACGCTATGGTTTGGTGTTGTTTCTATCAGTTTTTCAGCTAATATCATTTCGTTTGTATTGTAATTATCAAATGCACTGGCCGTAATAATGTGACTGCTTAGTTCCATTTGGCAGACCATTCTCACTTGCGGATATTGCGTCCCTTTTTGTCGAGAAAATGCCTTTTCATTTTGCGGGTTATCGGGCGTTCGCCAAACAACGCCATCGACGCCAAGAAGCGTTAATCCATTCCACTGGGGTAACTTTGCACTTTTTAACCATGACGTAGTCATTCGCTCAAAGACCGCTTTAATTGCGTCTTCACCCAACGTCTTTCGACGTTGAGTTAACGCACTCGGTGCGACAAAAGCTTTACCTGTACGGTCGACAATATCAAGTTGGTTCACTAAATCTTTCATGGATTTACTGTTGTAGATAGCCATTCCAACAAGCAGCCACACCATGGATTCTAAAGTTAATTTCCTCTTTCTCATCGTGACAGTATCAGTAAGAGAATAGGCTTCGTCGATGAGTTCAATTGGAAGCAAGTCAGACAAAGTCTCAACGCTGCTAGGTTTCCAATCATTAATTATGTTTAGAGCTTGAGAAACATCCATAAAAAAATCCAAGTGCATTAAATACACTTGGATTTTGACAGCTCGGAAGGATCCTTCAACCGATCACTTTGGCTTTAACTGATCGGCATTA
>NZ_JBFRVM010000024.1:0-42987 GCF_041475145.1 Vibrio sp. 10N.222.49.A3 | reverse complement strand
CTGATCGGCATTAGCGCCTCAGGGCGCTATTTTTTTGCTTGACGCTCGTAGCTCGCTTGCTTATTGTGTTTAAACATTCATAAAACAATCACTTTTTATGCACTCTCACTCTTTGTTTATTTTTGACTTCTTTTTTCTTCCGTAAATCGGAGGCTAAGTCGTTTTAGAAAAACAAGTCAAAAACGAACAAGAAGCCTCCCACACTAGGGGGGCTTTTTTATAAGGACACATTTATGACTGACCGAACAATTTCACTAGATGATATCCGCCTTCGTCTCAACGATTTAGACGACGAACTCCTAAAATTACTTTCAGAGCGTCGTAAGCTGAGTATCGAAGTCGCTAAAAGCAAGGTAGAAACGTCAAAACCCGTTCGTGATGCAGTACGAGAGCAACAACTACTAGTCAAATTGATCAACAACGGTAAAGATAAATACGAGCTTGATGCGCAGTACATTACTAAGTTGTTTCATACCATCATTGAAGATTCGGTTCTGCTGCAACAGTCATACCTGCAAAACCTTGCGAATCCACAAAGCCGTAAACCACTAGCTCGCGTTGCATTCTTAGGTTCTAAGGGATCGTATTCTCACCTTGCGAGCCGTGAATACTTCAGCCGCAAGAATATGGAATTGATTGAGCTGAACTGTAATCATTTCAAAGAAGTCGCATCGACTGTAGAATCGGGCCATGCCGACTACGGTGTACTGCCGATTGAAAATACCAGTTCAGGGTCAATTAACGAAGTCTACGATCTGCTACAACACACAACGCTTTACATCGTTGGTGAACTTTCTCAACCGATTGAACACTGCCTTGTCGCGAAAAATGATATTCGTTTAGAAGACATTAAAACGCTCTATTCGCATCCACAACCTCATCAACAATGCAGTGAGTTTTTAAGCCGCCTTAAAGATGTCAGCCTTGAATCTTGTGCAAGCACAGCTGATGCTATGAAAAAGGTGAAAGATCTAGACGGTGATGATGTGGCAGCGATTGGTAATGCATCGAGCGGCAAGCTTTATGGACTTCAACCAATCCAAGGTAACATTGCAAATCAAACTGAGAACCACACTCGTTTCATCGTGGTCGCTCGTAAGCCTGT
The DNA here is from genome assembly GCF_041475145.1 of Vibrio sp. 10N.222.49.A3. Classification (NCBI taxonomy): domain Bacteria; kingdom Pseudomonadati; phylum Pseudomonadota; class Gammaproteobacteria; order Vibrionales; family Vibrionaceae; genus Vibrio; species Vibrio sp. 10N.222.49.A3. The sequence goes on along the minus strand of NZ_JBFRVM010000024.1, from coordinate 41,882 downwards.
TGAAGTATCGACTCAGATCCCAGCTAAGACGACGCTTATCATGTCAACTTCTCAAGAAGCCGGTTCTTTGGTTGAAACACTACTGATTCTGCAACGCTTAGGTATTAACATGACCAAGCTGGAATCTCGTCCTATCATGGGTAACCCTTGGGAAGAGATGTTCTATGTGGATTTAGAAGCACACTTAGATTCAGATAATATGCAGCAAGCGATAACGGAACTAACAGCCATAACTCGTCACCTAAAAGTGTTAGGTTGCTACCCAAGTGAGAACATTAAGGCTACTCAGGTTAAGTTGTCTTAACTTTTTATTATCTGTTCCCCCATTTTAACTGCTATAAGCTTTTCACTAATACAAGCATTTGGCCTACTGCAGGCCAAATGCTAAAAGAAAGTAACTAATGGAATAAAACTCGAACTAAGGAATACGCAAAGTCTGTATACTTAAAAATGAATTGGTTGTGTTACTGATTCTCACTCCTATCCACTTCAATCACCCCCACCGTACTTACTTAAACACTCATTACTGATAATTTAATCAGTAAATACAAAAACTTAAAACCCAAACAAAACTCTTCAAACACAATATAATCGATGGCAAGAACTCTCGAAATAACATAAACTTACGTGCTAAAATTTATAAACCATGTTGTGAATAACCATGAAGCTAAGTACTAAAATATTACTTGTGATTGCCCCCGTAATACTGATCAGTACAGCGGCTTCTAGCTATATCATCTATTCCACGCAAAAAAACAGCTTTATCAAACGTGAAGACAATGCCCTGCAATTAAGCATGGAAAAATTAGCAGGCTATTTTCAACAGTCTCGTTCTTTCCTCAACAATTACTCCTACACCCTCACCAATAGTGACCTGGTTAAGCGTTATTTTATGGTTGATGAAAATGTCGACCACCAACGTGAACTTACTGATAACCTAAACGAAACGATTAAGTTATTGCAAGATGGTAACGACAGTTTTACAAGGGTCGCGTTGCTTGATAGCGATCGAGCTCTTAAATATTACGCTGACAATACCAATGATCCTTTCGCAAAAATGGATCCCAAGATATTAGAGTTCATTGAGCATCAATATCAAAAAACGTTAGCAACTTCGAGTACGGACTACATACAGAATTCCCAAGGTGAAGGGGGATTAGTTCATTATGATGTTATTGATAAAAAAACAGTTTCGACACCAATAAACGATCCACCCAACAATGTGTTTTTTGTGGTTGTATCTGTCTCTCTTGATAAGTTTAATTCACTACGAAAACAGATAGAGTTCGACTATCAAACTAGTTTGTTTTTTACCCCTACGTTAGTGACACAGGGGCGTGAGTTAACACAATCTATAAAGCTAGCACCTGGCCTCTACGCCACGCTCGATCCTGCACCATTCTTATTAGACAACAAACTCAAATCTATCTGGAATGAACTGAGCCTATCCTTTGCCCTATCTGCATTTGTCAGTGTTGCCTTACTGCTGATCCTGCTATCTCGCTGGGTGATAAACCCGATCACCCGTTTAGATAGGCAGCTTCAAGAGGTTGAGAAAAAACAGAGAAAAAACATTGAGCGCCTAGGAACAAATGATGAGTTGGGGCGCTTATCCCAACGCTTTTATGATATGTACCAAGAGTTGGATGACACGTACCAACAGACTAAGTTGTTGGCAGAAAATGATCAGTTGACCCAAATAGCCAATAGGCACCAGTTTCAAACCTTCGTGCAGCAGTCGTTGTCAAAACCTAGTTCGAACACCGAAACCTGGGTTCTCTACTTTGATTTAGATAACTTCAAATTTGTGAACGACAAATACGGGCATCAGATCGGCGACTCGATTCTCGTCAGTTTTGCTCAGCGTATCTCCAATATTTGTAACCACTACAAAACAGAATTAAATGCCCACTGTCTGCCAGCCCGACTTTCTGGGGACGAGTTCGTTGTATACATTAATGCTCCAAATCACCAAGAAAATATCGCACATCGATTTTCGAATGATTTACTCACCCCACTACAAAAGGGGTTTGTCACCGAGTCAGGTAATTTCCCGATTACGGTAAGTATTGGTATTGCGACCCACCCTAATGATGGCGATACAATCGAGAAGCTTCTTTCGAATGCTGATACCGCGATGTATCAAGCCAAACATGCAGGTAAAAACCAATTCGCAGATTACTCGTTAGACTTAGATAAAACCATTCAGCGTCAAGCCAGTATTGAGAGCGCCCTCAGAGAAAATAATTTTGATGAAGAGTTTAAGCTCGTTTACATGCCTTATATGGACTCAACAGGAAGTTATATTATTGGTGTAGAAGTGCTATTACGTTGGCACTCAAAACACCTTGGTTTAGTGCCACCCGATGAATTCATTCCTATCGCCGAACAAACCGGATTATTTGAAATAATTGATCGCTGGGTTATCCAGAATGCATTTGCTTCATTCCATCAACTTCAAGCTCAATTCGATCACTCTATTCAGCTATCGATTAACTTATCTTCAGCCGGGATTAAAACCACTCACCTTGCTGATTTCATCAAAGAGCATGCGAAAATCAATCAGATTCCGCCCAATTTGATCGATTTTGAAATCACAGAAACCTTTTACTCAAACTCTCAGGGGTTCCCATTACTTAACCAGTTATCATACATGGGCTATAGATTAGCAATCGACGACTTTGGTTCTGGTTACACCTCGATCACTCAACTGGTTCAATATCCAACTCAGAAGATTAAATTGGATAAAACCTTTTTGGACACCTTGATTGAGACAGATAACCAGAACATAGTGAAACCCATTATCGGGCTATGCCATGCTCAAGGGAAAAAGGTCACAGCCGAAGGAATTGAAACTCAATGCATGCATCAGTGGTTACAAGATGCGCAGTGCGATATGCTACAAGGCTATTATTTTGGTAAGCCAATGCCATTAGAAGAGCTGACGGAATGGTACCGACAGCATCAACTCAATTTTATCGATAATAAAAAGAATCAACCACATGAAATCTGTAATCATCGCATCGCTGAATCCAGCTAAAATTAGCGCCGTTAAAAGTGCATTCTTATCGGCTTTTCCTGATACTGAATTTGATTTCAAAGGCATCAGTGTCCCTAGTGGCGTCGCCGATCAACCCATGAGCAACGACGAAACCTATCAAGGTGCGGTAAATCGTGTTTACAACACGATCCAAGCTCAGCCTAATGCAGATTTTTATGTGGGATTAGAAGCTGGAATAGAAAAAAACGTTACCTTTGCATGGATGGTGATCGAAGCAAATGGCCTACGTGGAGAATCGCGTTCAGCAAGTTTGATGTTGCCACCTGCAGTACTTGAAAAGTTAGAACATGCGAACGAGCTAGGGGATGTGATGGATGAAGTGTTTGGCACCGATAATATCAAACAAAAAGGCGGTGCGATTGGCCTACTAACGCATAACCAACTAACACGCAGCTCTGTCTATCATCAGGCTTTAATTTTAGCGCTGATCCCATTTGTGAATCCAGAGCACTTTCCTATCTAGATCTTCGCTAAACTTCGAAAGCCTCAGAGAACAATCACCAGAATTAAAAAACGCTAACATTCAGTTAGCGTTTTTATCGAATTAATAGACACACTACTCAGAGGTTGCTTAACTCAGTTATTGTTTGAGCAAAAGGTCGGCGATCACGGCTTTCTCTTGTTCAGATTTGGCCTTTAGCTCATTTGAGCCTCTGGTTATCGTCGCGACGCCTACTCCCAGCATTTGGCTAACCTGTCGTTGAGACATCTCACCTTTCATCAGCTCACAAAAGATATTAATTCGAGCAACCAAAGCATCTCGCTCGTCTGGTGTCATCATCATGGTCAACAATAGTTCATGTTGATCTTTTTCGACAGCCGTCTTTACCAAGTCCATCAGTTGTTGCCAATTCTCATATTCAGGTTGTGATGCCATATCTCTACACTTACTTTTAAATTCTGACTTTAAAGAGTCGCTTAACGATTGAAAGCGTCGAACACTTTATACCGAAACACTTGATGTGATCCAATGTAAAAAGGCAGTAAGTGGAAATGGTTCGCACTCACTGCCTTTAATATTACTCAGCTTGGAGAAAAATGCAGAGAGCTTAGTATTTCGTTTTTGCCTCATGGGGCGCTAAAAACGTCCCTTTCTCACCCAGGAGATCTCGATAGTAAGTCTCAAACATCAAGATATTCTGAACGTAACCACGAGTCTCTTTGAATGGGATCATCTCGATAAAAGCAAAAGCATCGAGCTTTTCATCGCTGCGTGATCGCCACTGTTTCACACGACTAGGGCCAGCATTATACGCGGCAAATGCGAAGATGCGGTTATCATCATATTGAGCGAGTAGGCCATCTAGATAGTGGCTACCAATCTCAATGTTCTTGCCGACATCATAAAGATCATCGCTGCCCTGGTACTTAATCTTATGTTTATTGGCCGTGTATTGTGCCGTCTTTGGCATAATTTGCATGATGCCACGCGCGCCAACTGGAGAGCGAGCCTCTGAATCCATCGCACTCTCTTGTCTTGCTAAAGACATCAAAGTAATTGGATCAAAATCGTGCTTCTCGGCATAGAAATTAAACCACCACTTATGAGCGACAGGGAAACGTAACGCAATGTTATCCCACATCTTCGCAGAAATACTCGCCGTTACCGTAAAGTGATTCCATCGCTGTGTCGCAGCATGAGCTGCAAGCATCGCTTTTTGCTCTTTATCTGCATGACTTAATAACCAGCGCCACTCACTCTTTGCAGCCGCTATTTTATCTCGCTCAATCAGCTCACCGATACGAACCAAAGAAGTGTCGAATGGTTTCACCATTTCTGCACTGTATTTAAGGGTCGACGTTGGATAGCTAACTGGCTTATTTAATTGCTTAGCCGCAGCCACACTGTAGAAATTACGCTGACCCAAGATATCTGACAGTCGTTTGTTACCCTTAGCAGTATCGCCTAGTGCAATCTCAGCTCTACCCTGCCAATACTGCCAGCGAAGCGAAGCCTGATGCTTATCATCTAAGCGCGCAATCCACTCTTTCAAGCCAGTCCAATCGGCATGCTGAATCGCTAAGCGAGCACGTCTTTCCAACAAGACTTGCTTTGATGAACTCGCGAGCATTTTGTCTCGCCACGCCATCAACTCTTCAGAGTCGGTATTGATCAAGCGGAACGCTAGGTAATCCGCGAGCTCTTGGGATTTTTCTTTCGAAAATTTTTGAGCTTTCACAACATCATCAAAAACCTCTTGAGCGCTGCTTGCGAATTTCCTTACTAGCTTCTCGAAACCAAATTCAGTTTGAGCTTGGTAGAATTCATTCGCTGGGTGCTTCTTAGCAAACGCGAGTACATTTTCAGGCTTGTTGTACAACGCCTTCATCTGCTTCGCTTGAGTAATTGACTCATCATGATCTAATTGCTTAACCAAGTAGCTCATTAACTTACCGTTTCGACTCTCGAACGCTAAAAGCATTCTGTCCAGAATCAGCTGATCCGTTCTTAAGCCCGCTTCATCCCAACTTTCGAAAAGTGAATCACAGTTATCATCAACACCACTGCCACTTAACCAAAGTTGTTTCGCACCTTTAAAGGCGAGATCTTGATTACCTTGTTCATAATTAGCGCGGTAATAGATACATTGATATTTTTCACCAACAGGCTCTTGGGTTTGAAACTCAAGGATCGTCTTCCACTGTTTTTGAGCCGCCAATAAATCTAAATAAGGCGCTCGTATACGATTGGAAAACGGCAGTGCTTTGTTCTCTTCAATAAAAGCATCCACCTCGCTTGGCGTTCGATCACCTAAGCCCAATAAAAAGGCGCGATAGTCAGTGTAAGGTGTTAACGGGTATGTTTGAATTTTATTACGAAGTGCTGAATAAGCTTTTAGATCACGGTTGTCTAAAACCTCTTGCGCTCTGTCATAAACATCACGCTGCATTTCAAGCTCGGAAGCATTGCTGGCCATAGCCATTGGAGCCTGTGAAAATGAAAACAAAATTGCCGATGCAGCGACAGCAATTTTCGTATTACCAATGCGAAAAAACATTCGCTCTTTCCTTAGTGCGTGTATGAATACGTGAAGTCTATTTACGCCCGACATCACATCAAATGTAAAGAGTTTGAGTGTAAATATTGTTAATATTTAACACATCGCCTCGAAAGCTTATTAAATATAGTTTTAATGACCAATGTGACAATAATAGGTGAGGATTAGTTCAAGAATGGCTTTTCTGTCCTAGGAGTAACATCTTTGAGGATATTGGTATAAAATAGCAAACAATTTTGAACAATAATTAGGATCGATCGGCAATGGCTGAATACGTATATACCATGTCTCGGGTGAGCAAAACTGTTCCACCTAAGCGTCAAATTCTTAAAGACATTTCTCTTAGCTTTTTTCCTGGCGCTAAAATCGGTGTTTTGGGTCTAAATGGTTCAGGTAAATCTACCCTACTACGTATCATGGCTGGTATTGATACTGATATTGATGGTGAAGCACGTGCACAACAAGGTCTAAAAGTAGGTTACCTACCTCAAGAACCTGTACTAGACGAATCAAAAACCGTTCGTGAAATCGTAGAAGAAGCGGTTTCAGATGTTGCTGACGCACTTAAGCGCATCGACGCAGTATATGCCGCTTACGCAGAACCTGATGCAGATTTCGATGCATTAGCGAAAGAGCAAGGTGAGCTTGAAGCACTGATCCAAGCAAAAGATGGTCATAACCTAGAGACAGCTCTAGAGCGAGCTGCAGATGCACTTCGTCTTCCTGAGTGGGATGCGAAAATCGAATTCCTATCAGGTGGTGAACGTCGTCGTGTTGCTATCTGTCGTCTACTTCTTGAGAAGCCAGACATGCTGCTTCTTGATGAACCAACCAACCACTTGGATGCAGAATCAGTTGCTTGGCTTGAGCATTTCCTTGTTGATTACAGCGGTACTGTTGTGGCGATTACCCACGACCGTTACTTCCTAGACAACGCTGCAGGTTGGATTCTAGAACTTGACCGTGGTGAAGGTATCCCATGGGAAGGTAACTACACATCTTGGCTAGAACAGAAAGATGAGCGTTTGAAGCAAGAAAAAGCTGGCGAAAGCGCACGTCAAAAAACGATTGAGAAAGAACTTGAATGGGTTCGTCAAAACCCTAAAGGTCGTCAAGCTAAGTCTAAAGCTCGTATGGCTCGTTTTGAAGAAATGACGACTGGCCAATACCAGAAGCGTAACGAAACCAACGAATTGTTCATCCCACCAGGTGAGCGTTTAGGTGACAAAGTACTTGAAGTTAAGAACCTAACGAAGTCATTTGGTGATCGCGTTCTTATCGATGACCTATCATTCAGCATGCCTAAAGGCGCTATCGTTGGTATCGTTGGTGCCAATGGTGCGGGTAAATCAACACTATTCAAGATGCTAAGTGGCGCAGAACAGCCAGATTCAGGCACAGTTGAACTTGGCGAAACGGTTAAGCTTGCTTCTGTTGATCAGTTCCGTGACAGCATGGACGACACAAAAACAGTATTCCAAGAGATCTCTGAAGGCGCTGATATCATTAAGATCAACAACTTCGAAATCCCTGCTCGTGCATACTGCTCTCGTTTCAACTTCAAAGGCAACGACCAACAAAAGATCATCGGTCAGCTTTCTGGTGGTGAACGCAACCGTGTTCACCTAGCGAAACTGCTAAAAGCGGGCGGTAACGTACTGCTACTCGATGAACCAACCAATGACCTTGATGTTGAGACACTACGAGCTCTTGAAGAAGCACTACTTGAGTTCCCTGGCTGTGCAATGGTTATCTCGCATGACCGTTGGTTCCTTGACCGTATTGCGACCCATATCTTAGACTACCGTGATGAAGGTCAAGTTAACTTCTACGAAGGTAACTATACTGAATATACAGAGTGGCTGAAAAAGACTCTAGGTGCACAAGCGGCAGAACCTCACCGCATCAAGTACAAGCGTATTGCTAAGTAAATTAGCTTGTATTTTGAACAAAGGCCGCGATAATAGCGGCCTTTGATATATCTGGCTTACTATTTACCTATTGATATAGAGAAATTACCTATGCTTGAAAGACGTCAATTTTCACGAGTTATTTATCAAGTCCCGACTGAGATCTCACAAGGACAAGTAAAAGTATCAGGCTCGGTGCAAGACTTATCTCTTCATGGTTTACTCATTCAGTGTGATAAATGGCAGCAACTCAGCCACGATGCTCCTGTTCAAGTCAGCTTTAAGCTCACCAACAGTGATATCAATATTCAGTTAGAAGCAACGATAGTCTCGACCATCAATACCTCAATGCGTTTACGTATAGAGCATTTAGATATTGATAGTATCAGCCACCTTAAGCGCCTTGTGGAACTTAACGTTGGCGACGATGAACTGCTTTATAGAGAGATTGAACACCTTACCGATTTAGGTAGTGAGTGACGTCTCCATTCCCCTTTTTCTATTAGAAGCATTTAGTTAATACAGAACCATGTCTAAAAAAGTTTCCATTACAATCCCCTTAACCCAAGGGGATCAGACGTTTTATTTCGGTCGAAAAGCCGTACTAATATGTACCACAGCCCTTTTTTCAGTGCCTCTATTGATTGGCGGAGCTGCATACATGCACTTTGAGGGTAAACAAGAACTCGCCCTCCAAGCCGATGATGCACAACAATTGATTGAAACACTTATTGTTGAAAAAGAACAAACCGACTTTCTTTACGCTGAGCAGGTAGAAACCAATCACTCACTGTCTCAAGCATTAACCGAGAAAGAAGGCACTATTCAGTTACTTGGTAAGCGTGTATTTGATGTGGAATCAGTGCTTGGCCTGACCGATGAAGAGCCGCTGACTGATGACGTCTCTTTAGAAGACCGAATTGATGCAGCTGCAGTAGATTCGGCAGTCAGAGCCACAATGTTTCGTTTAATTCCAAATGACAGCCCTATGGCTTATCAACGCATATCATCCTCTTATGGTCGTCGCTCTAACCCTATAACAGGTAAACGCCACGTTCATACTGGTATCGACCTAACGTGTAAGCGTGGTGAAGATATAGTAGCGCCAGCAGATGGCGTAATTGAAACCGTGCGCCCAAGTAAGAAGGGCTTCGGTAACTTTATAACGATGCGTCACTCATTCGGTTTCATGAGCTCTTATGCGCACCTACAGAAGTTCAAAGTACGTAGCGGTCAATTTGTGAGTAAAGGCGATGTGATTGCGAGCTGTGGTAACTCAGGTAACTCAACCGGGCCACACTTGCACTATGAGGTACGCTTTCTTGGTCGTTCATTGAACCCTCAATACTTGATGGATTGGACACCTGAGAACTTCAACTACGTGTTTGAGAAAGAGAAAAAGGTTAAGTGGGGTCCATTGGTTCAACTGATTGATAATGTGGTTCGCTTGCAGATCAACCTGACTAACGTGCCTTACATTAGCTCGACCATAGACACCGTATCGAGTGAAGATAGTAAGAAACCTATCACTACTAACTAGTTATTGGTTATTGATTTGGCCTATGATGTTCTAATTGCTTTTAGCCTACAGTAGACCAAATGCTTTCATAGCATTCAGTACAAACAAAAAGAGCGACCATCAGGTCGCTCTTTTTTATGATTTCAAATCGTAATTAGCCACGATGAATCGAGTCATGCGCTTGCTTTAAAAGATTTTGGCTCTCTTGCAAGAACTGCTGCGAGTAGTCGCCAAACCAATCACTGACTTGATTAAAGCTATCAACGAATTTGGCTTTATCTTTCCCATCCAAGATTTCCAATGCTTCACCGAAACGACTATGGAAACGTCGAATCATCTCAATGTTCTCATCTGAAGAAAGAATGATATCACCGTACAAGTTCGGGTCTTGAGCAAACAGACGACCAACCATCGCAATCTCAAGTCGGTAGATTGGCGAGCTTAACTTCAAAAGTTGATCAATGTTCGGGTTCTCTTTACTTAGGTGCAAGCCGTAAGCAAAAGAAGTGAAGTGACGAAGAGCTTGAATCAGAGTCATGCCGTGATCGTGTTCCGCAGCATCCATCTGGCAAAGGCTCGCGCCCCAAATACCAAATTGATTCAGCAACCATTGGTAGCTTTCAGAGCCACGCCCATCACTGTAAACAATCACTTGTTTCGCAAGGCTTGGAACATCTGGACCAAACATTGGGTGCAACCCAACCACAGGGCCTTGATGCATGTTCATCATGGCTTGTAGAGGCTTTGATTTAATCGACGTCAAATCACAAAGAATACAATCGCTTGGTAGGTTACCCAGCTTCGCAATCACACCTTCCGTCAGGTGGATTGGAACCGTGACAACCACAAGACCGGCATTATCTAAGATCTCATCGGCTTTGTCCCAATCTTGACTGCCAAGGATTTTCACTTCGTAGCCAGAAAGCTTGAACATACGGCCAAACAGACCACCTAGTTGACCATTACCACCAACGATAACCACTGAACGCAAATCTGGGTTAAGGCACTTAAAACCAGAATCTTTTTCACTGGCATAAGACTCACGCATCGTACGACGCAAAATATCTTCGATTAACTGTGGCGGAACCCCTATTTTCTCGGCTTCTTGACGACGAGATGCCAACATCGCGGCTTCACGTTCTGGTACATAAATAGGTAGACCATGTTCACTTTTCACTTCGCCGACTTTCTCTACTAGAGCCAGTCGTTGAGCCAGTAAATCCAACATTTGTTTATCGACAGCATCGATTTGGTCGCGTAATTCGTTCAGTTCAACGGCCATTTTATTCCTTACTCATCTATAAGCCCGTACTAATCTAAAAGCCCGCATTGACGCAGGTTCGTTAGCGACAGATCTTAAAATGCCCCATTAGATGAGGCACTTAAATTTAAACTCTGACTAACCTTTCAAGCGGTTCTCTAAGAACGGGACTAATTCCGTATGTGCATGTTTCAATAGTGCCTCAGTTGAATCCCAATTGATACACGCGTCGGTAATAGATACACCGTATTTCATCTCATTGAGAGGTATATCTGAAGATTGGTTTCCTTCGTTAATATGGCTCTCAATCATCAGGCCAATAATCGATTTATTGCCTTCACGCACTTGGTGGATAACGTCTTCAGCAACCAACGGTTGGCGGCGGAAATCTTTACGAGAGTTCGCATGACTACAGTCGACCATTAGTGCCGCCTCTAAGCCAGACTTGCCCAGCTCTTGCTCACATTCGTGTACCGATACTGAATCGTAGTTCGTCTGCTTACCGCCACGTAAAATTACGTGACCATTTGGGTTACCTTGCGTCGTGAGTAGTGCGACTTGACCTTCACGACTGATACCCATGAAACGGTGGCTAGAAGAAGCCGCCTGCATTGCATTGATTGCAGTACCTAGATTGCCATCCGTACCATTTTTAAAGCCGATTGGCATTGAAAGACCACTCGCCATTTCACGGTGAGTTTGTGATTCAGTCGTACGAGCGCCGATTGCTGCCCAGCTGAATGTATCTGCTAGGTATTGCGGACTGATTGGATCTAGCGCTTCCGTCGCTAGTGGGATTTCCATCTCAGCAAGTTCAACAAGTAACTCACGACCAACATGTAAACCATGCTCAATATCGAAAGTGCCATCTAGGTGAGGGTCATTGATCAAGCCTTTCCAACCAACAGTGGTACGAGGCTTCTCAAAGTAAACACGCATTACAATATACAGTTGATCGCTAAGCTGCTCAGATAAAGCTTTTAAGCGTTTCGCGTACTCTTTCGCCGCTTCAATATCATGGATAGAACATGGGCCACATACTACAAGCATGCGATGATCTTTCTTATGAATAATGTCTGCAATAGTTTGACGAGACTCTTGAATGAAACGACGAGCATTATCACTCAAAGGCAGTTTTGCTTTTAACTCCTCTGGAGTAATCAGTACTTGTTCGTCGATGATATTGACATTGCTTAATTCACTTTTCTGCATAACTCAACCTGTATATTTATTTTTACACCCAATATTTCCATTTGGGCTAACAATCTTTAAAAACACAATAACAGCTACAAAAACGATTGCAAGTGTAAACAATAAAAAACATTTAGTGTAAATTTAAATTTACACACTCACTTTAATTAACTCTAATACACAAACCAGCTTAAACTGCACCTCACACATACAAAAAAGGCGATATTTCTCATATCGCCTTCTTCAAACTTATAGAGTGTTTATTTATCACCCAGCATTTAACATTCGCTTAATTTGCTCTGAGGCCTCTTTCCATCGACTATCCGAGTGAAGCGTCGATAAATCAAAGCTGTGCTTTTTAAGCAATGAGTTGGCTAAAGGCACCTCTTGAATTGCTAAATGATCAAGAGCCTCAATTTGTGCATCTCGCTTATTACACATCAGCACCATGTCACAGCCAGCATTCAAGGCTGCTTTCGCTCTATCTGCTGGTCCGCCCATAATGGCAGCGCCTTCCATCGTTAAGTCGTCAGAAAAAACTAAGCCTTTGAATCCAAGCTGCTGCTTCAATACTTTCTGCAGCCAATACAGTGAACCGCTCGCTGGTTGATCATCATAGTGAGAGAAAACCACGTGTGCTGGCATCATCGCATCTAATATTCCAGCTTCAATTTGCGCCTTGAAAATTGCCATGTCGGTTTCAAAGATATCATCTCTAGGATCGTAAGGCGTTTCTAAGTGAGAGTCAGCAATCACACCACCGTGTCCAGGAAAGTGCTTGCCTGTTGTCGCCATACCAACCGACTTCATGCCTTTGATGAAAGCGCTGCTGTGACGAACAATGGTATCAATATCTTCACCAAACGCTCGGCTACCAATCGCTTTACAGTCGTGGCCTTTGTCTAATACCGGCGCAAAGCTCAGATCGATATCATGGGCAATCAATTCCGCCGCCATCAACCAGCCGGCTTGTTCTGCTAACTGCTCACCATCGTTCTTAGTCGCAAATTCTTGAGCTGCAGGGATAATTGAAAAACCATCGCGAAAGCGCTGAACTCGGCCGCCTTCTTGGTCAACGCCAATCAAAATAGGACGTTTCGCTACCTTGCGGATCTCTTTATTTAACGCCGAAAGCTGTTTGCTATCGTGGTAGTTTCGAGCGAATAAGATGAGACCACCAACGGTTGGGTGCTCTAAAATTTCTCTGTCTTCAGCTGTCAGTTCGTAGCCCGCGACATCTACCCACAACGGTCCCATATTTATCCCTTATTAAACCTAATTTCATAAACTTCCCGAGATTATTCTCTTTAAATTTGCTTTACAATGTTTTTAAACCAATCTGTGGAAGACTTTAAGAATGCAGTGCAAGAGCTTAGGAATGGATCGTAAAGAACTGTATATCGGTGTGATGTCGGGGACGAGTATGGACGGTGTTGATACGGCCTTGGTTTCGATTGAAGATTCGCGCATCACATTGCTCGCTCATGATGAGTTCCCAATGCCTGATGATCTCAAAGCGCGTCTGCTTGAAGTTTGTATTGGTCAGAAAACGGATTTGATTGCCATTGGCGAACTAGACCACCAGCTTGGTCATCTATTTGCTGATGCTGTTCTGCAACTTCTCGATAAGTCAGGTACGCCTGCATCTTCTGTGACTGCGATTGGGAACCATGGCCAAACAGTATTCCACCAGCCAACCGGTACTTCGCCATTTACCATGCAGTTGGGTGACGCTAATATCATTGCCGCTAAAACAGATATTCAAACTGTTGCCGACTTCAGACGCAAAGACATGGCGCTTGGCGGACAAGGTGCGCCATTAGTCCCCGCGTTTCACCATACGATTTTTCACCCGCGAGACAGCTCGGTTGTAGTCTTGAATATTGGTGGTATCTCGAATATTTCAGTACTGCGCCCGAATCAGCCTACTCTTGGTTATGATACAGGCCCCGGCAATATGTTGATGGACGCTTGGGTTGATAAACACATAGGTGATAAGTTTGACCGTGATGCACTGTTCGCGCTAACAGGCCAACTGAATCAAGCCTTGCTCGAACAGCTTCTAAGTGAATCTTATCTATCTCAACTGCCACCGAAAAGTACTGGTAGAGAACTGTTCAACCTACCTTGGCTAGAGCAACAATTAACAGAATTTAAAGATCTTGCGACAGAAGATATTCAGCGCACACTTTGTGAATACACCGCATTGACGATAGCGAATGAAGTGGAGACTTATCGCTTGGGTGATCAACCTGCACTCTATGTGTGTGGCGGTGGTACGAGAAATCCATTGTTGATGAAGAGACTGTCTGAACTGCTTCCTAGCTGGGAGGTTGAGTCAACCACCAGTAAAGGCGTTGATGCCGATTATATGGAAGCTATGGCCTTTGCGTGGCTTGCTCAACGTCATGTTCATCAACTGCCAAGCAATTTACCAGAAGTGACTGGCGCAAGCAGAGCGGCCTCTCTAGGCGTTCTCTATCGTGCTGACTAAACAACTTTAGAACCATCATTTTAGAATCACCATTTAAGGATCATTATGAGTAACGACGCTCTCATATCAGCGCTCTCGCACCTCGTTTCGGAGGGGAGAAACCCTGACACTATGGATATTGATCTACTCACCTCTCTCGAAGTGGTTGAAAAGATTAACCAACAAGACAAACAGGTACCACTGGCGATCGAAGCCGAATTACCACTGATCGCGAAAGCGGTTGACAAGATCGCTCACGCCTTTCAAAACGGTGGCCGACTGATCTATATGGGTGCAGGCACCAGTGGTCGATTAGGTGTATTAGATGCCTCAGAGTGCCCTCCGACTTTCGGTGTTTCAGACAAAATGGTTATCGGCTTAATCGCTGGCGGACCAGAAGCGATTTTAAAAGCCAAAGAGGGAGCGGAAGATTCGCTGACTCTCGGTATTGAAGACCTGAAAGCCATTCAATTTACAGAAAACGATGTCGTGGTAGGCATTGCAGCCAGTGGCCGTACACCTTACGTGATTGGTGCACTCAATTATGCCAATCAACTTGGCGCAGTGACGGTTGCATTGTCTTGTAACCCTGATTCTCCGATTGCTGAAATCGCTCAAATCGCAATTAGCCCGGTGGTTGGCCCAGAAGCATTGACGGGTTCAACACGACTCAAATCAGGGACAGCACAAAAGCTGGTGCTTAATATGCTGACCACAGCCAGCATGATTCGCATTGGTAAGAGCTACCAAAACCTGATGGTCGACGTAAAAGCGACCAATGAAAAGTTGGTTGCCCGCGCTGCTCGTATCGTTATCCAAGCAACGGAGTGCGAGAAAGCACTGGCGGTGTCGACACTTAAAGCGACTGATTACGATGTGAAGCTATCGATTTTGATGATTCTAACAGGGCTAGATTTAGAACTGGCCAAGGCTCAGCTTGATAAACAAAATGGCTTCTTGAGAAAAGCGGTCGAGAATAATCAGTAATCTGCTGATACCAATCACAGTAAGTAAGTGATTATAAATAGCGCAGGAAAAATGCTTGAGAACAAGGCAGAAATTTTCGATAAGTAGTTATTCTACAATTAAAATTTCTAACGATGTTATCGAGTGTTTTAACCAGCTAGGATGAACAGTTATTTACTACGATTGGCATTATACTGTTGAGCGTTACTCTCGCTACATACAAAAAGACCAGTACACATGCAGTACTGGTCTCTTTTAGTTTTCATTTGTTATCGCTAGCTTGGGCTTAATAATCGTTCGAGAACTCATCCCAGCCACGTTGCCATTCCATACGGAAACGTTGAGCGTCTTCCGTACCAGAACACACGCCTTCATACACTTGACCAGATAAACCAATCTGATAAGCATGGTTCGGATTACAATATTCAGTCACACCTAGGTGATAACCTTCTGTATAGCTAGCTTGATCGACTCCGCCAAGCTCGGCCATATCTGAATAAGAACGCTGAGTGTGGCCTTTGATACCATCACGATAGCCAATCTCTTGCCAATTGCCTTCAGCTGCTAAATCTTGAACATTGGCGCTGCATCCTGCAAGGCTAAATGCCACGGCGAATAGTGCGATTATTTTTTTCATTTCAATCCTTTATATTTACCTAGCCACTTCCTGATGAAGCGTTATCTTTGTGGTGATTCTCCGCTGAACACTGGCTGATGTCCACTGATGTCTGCTATCTGCCACTGATATCTATTGGTGACCGCTTAAAGCTGATAAGTCACCACTTGTCAGAAGTAAGGCACTTCTCAACACGAATAACCAACCGCTCTACAAACGTAGCAAACCACTCAATCAGTTATAACACCACTTAATTGACTATTCGACCACTCACTCTCATAGCGGAAGTTTCTTCTCATACTCTTCTTTAATATACACCCTGACTTAATTAATACATTCAGGGATAACAAATTATGATGTGGTTTCTTACCTGTGTTGCAGCACTCATTGGTGGCTACTTTATTTACGGTGCCTTTATCGAGAAGATTTTCGGTATCAATGAAAAGCGTCAAACACCTGCTCACACCAAACAAGATGGCGTGGACTACGTTCCGATGTCGACGCCAAAGGTTTACCTAGTTCAGCTGCTTAACATTGCAGGTGTAGGTCCAATCTTCGGCCCTATCATGGGTGCCCTTTACGGCCCAGCAGCGATGCTTTGGATCGTGCTAGGCTGTATCTTCGCAGGTGCAGTACACGACTACTTCTCAGGTATGTTATCTATCCGTAATGGTGGCGCTTCAGTTCCAACTATCACTGGACGTTACCTAGGCAATGGCGCAAAACACTTTATGAACATCTTTGCCATTGTTCTACTGCTTCTAGTTGGCGTGGTATTCGTATCTGCTCCTGCAGGCATGATCACTAACCTAGTGAACGACCAAACTGATTTCGCGATGTCTGCAACAACCATGGTTGTTATCATCTTTGCTTACTACATCATCGCAACGATTGTCCCTGTCGATAAAATCATTGGTCGCTTCTACCCACTGTTCGGTGCACTGCTTATCTTCATGTCTGTTGGCTTAATCACTGCGATTGGTCTGTCTGACGAGCACCAAATAATGGGCGGCTTCGAGATGAAAGACATGTTCACCAACATGAACCCGAATGACCTACCACTTTGGCCTGCTCTATTCATCACTATCGCTTGTGGTGCTATCTCTGGCTTCCACGCAACTCAGTCTCCTTTGATGGCGCGTTGTATGGAAAACGAGAAGAACGGTCGCTTCGTGTTCTACGGCGCAATGATTGGTGAAGGCATCATCGCTCTAATCTGGTGTGCACTTGCTCTGTCGTTCTTCGGTTCAGTTGAGTCTTTATCTGACGCGATTGCAAACGGCGGCCCAGGTAACGTGGTATACAGCGCTTCATTTGGCCTACTGGGTGTATTTGGCGGTATCCTTGCTTTCCTTGGCGTGGTTATCCTACCTATCACTTCTGGTGACACAGCGTTCCGTTCAAGCCGTCTTATCCTTGCTGAATACTTCAACATGGAACAGAAAACACTGCGTAACCGACTACTAATGGCTCTACCGCTATTCGTTCTTGGTGGCATCCTGACTCAAGTAGATTTCGGCATCATCTGGCGCTACTTCGGTTTTGCTAACCAATCAACAGCAGTCATGATGCTATGGACAGCTTCGGCTTACCTACTTCGTCACAATAAACTGCACTGGGTAACAACGGTTCCAGCTGTGTTCATGACTTCTGTGTGTATTACATTCATCCTGAACAACAGCCAGCTAGGCTTCGGTCTGCCAATGCAGCTTTCAACCATCATCGGCGTAGTGAGTGCATTCGGTATCGCAGCTTACGTTATCAAAATTTCAAAAGGCAAAGGCGATATCGACCTTGCTGATGAAGAATCAGAAAAGGAAGCAAAGCCCGTAACAAAAACAGCTTAGCTTTCCCGAAATATTCTCACTCTTCATAGAAAGAGGAGAATAAGAAAGCCAAAAACACTTCGCTTGTTCCACCACATCTTTGATGAACTGGAATCTAAGATCAAAGCCCATCATGTATGATGGGCTTTATTATTTTATCCATAACCACTGAATACGTTAGTTTCCACTTTATAAAAGAAAGACAACCTGCAAAAAGCAAAGCTACCTTTCAGCCTCAATGAGCTTTACACTTAGCAAGCATCTCAATTGGTGAAAATATGGAACTCATTCTCTCTCTGCTGCAACAAACCTGTGTCTACTTAGTAATAGCTTACATGCTAAGTAAAACCCCGTTGATTCTCCCTTTGTTGAGCATCTCTTCACGCTTAAGTCATAAAATAAGCTGCTACGTTCTGTTTTCCCTATTCTGTATTATGGGCACCTATTTTGGACTGCAGATTAATGACGCGATAGCCAATACGCGCGCGATGGGTGCGGTCATGGGTGGTCTATTTGGCGGCCCTGTCGTTGGCTTTGCCGTCGGCTTTACTGGCGGTATTCACCGTTACTCATTAGGCGGCTTCACAGACTTGGCTTGTGCTATTTCCACCACAGCAGAAGGCTTGATTGGCGGCCTATTGCACGTTTACTTGGTTAGAAAGAACAAAGCCAGCCAGCTATTTAATCCATTGGTGGTTTTCTCGGTAACCCTGTTTGCAGAGATTATTCAGATGCTCATTCTTTTAGCGGTCGCGAAACCATTCGAGCAATCTTATGCCTTAGTGTCCGATATTGCCGCACCAATGATCATCGCAAACTCTGTGGGTGCGGCACTGTTCATGAGCATCATCCAAGACCGTAAAACCATCTTCGAAAAATATTCTGCAACCTTCTCTCGTCGCGCATTAACCATCGCCGAGCGTTCAGTGGGTATTTTGCATGGAGGATTCAATTCAGATAATGCGCAAAAAATCGTGCGGATCATTTACGAAGAGACCAACGTTGGTGCGGTGGCGATCACCGACCGAGAAAAAATTCTCGCTTTCATCGGCATTGGTGATGAACACCATATTCCGAACACCCCTATTTCATCGCAGAGCACGCTCACTTCGATGGAACAGAACGACATCATCTACCTTGATGGCAAAGAGAATCCATACCAATGCTCCCTTTCGCAAGATTGTAAGTTAGGCTCAGCGCTAATTATCCCGTTAAGAGCAGGAAACGAAGTCATCGGAACCATCAAACTGTATGAGCCAAAGCTGAAGCTGTTCTCGACCATCAATATGTCGATGGGTGAAGGTATCGCTCAGCTATTGTCGAGCCAGATCCTATTTAGCAACTATCAGCAGCAGCAAACGCTGCTGACACAAGCGGAAATCAAACTGCTGCATGCACAGGTGAACCCACACTTCTTGTTTAATGCACTTAACACCATCAGTGCCGTTACACGTCGTGACCCTGATAAAGCACGTGAGCTCATTCAACATCTGTCTCACTTCTTTAGAAGTAACCTGAAGCAGAACATCAACACGGTAAAACTCAAAGATGAACTGGCACACGTTAATGCGTATCTAACCATAGAGAAGGCACGCTTTACCGATCGATTAGAAGTGGAATGGGATATCGACCCGCAACTGTATGAGTCGCAACTGCCAAGCTTTACCCTGCAACCGTTAGTAGAAAATGCCATCAAACATGGGATTTCTAACATGCTGGAAGGCGGCAAAGTGAAGATCTATAGCGAGGCTTTCGTGGGGGGATTCAAGTTAATCGTTGAAGACAATGCTGGTAATTATCAGAAGCCATCCCAAGATCACGTTGGATTAGGCATGGAGATTGTTGATAAACGACTCACTAATTTCTTTGGACAAGATTCAGCACTAAAAATAGAATCTCAACCACAGCAATTTACTCGAATGAGCTTTATCATACCTATACTGAAATAAAGGCATTTTCGGAGACGAATCACTCCGAGTTGAAACATTTAGAAGCAGACATTTAAAAGAAAAGCGTGAAACAAGCAGGGATAGAACCAAAATGAAGATTGTAGGATGTTAAAGGCATTAGTTGTCGATGATGAGCTTTTTGCTCGCGAAGAGCTGATTGAACTACTCACTGAAACCGGACAAGTAGAAATCATTGGCCAAGCGAGTAACGCGATCGAAGGACTGAAACAGATCAATCTGCTCAAGCCTGATGTGGTGTATTTGGATATCCAAATGCCGCAGGTTACTGGAATTGAACTGTTAAGCATGCTTGATCCAGACACCATGCCCTACGTGGTATTCGTCACCGCCTACGACCAATATGCGATTCAAGCATTTGAAGATAACGCTTTTGACTACCTACTCAAGCCGGTTGAACCTTGTCGATTAAACAAGAGTGTTTGCCGTCTGAATAAAGTCATCAAACAAAACCAAAAAGCGCCAGAACAAGATATCTCAGCGATTGCTCCCTGCCACTTAGAGCAAATCCCGTGTATTGGTCACAACCGCATTGTAATCATGGCAAGCCAAACGGTCGAGTGCGCTTATTCAGATATCAGCGGTGTGCATGTTCGTAGTTCATCACAAACCGCCACCTCACAGTTAACCCTGAAGATCCTAGAAGAAAAGACCGATTTGATCCGCTGTCATCGCCAGTATTTGATCAATATAAAATCGATCCAAGAGATCAAACTGTTGGAAAATGGATTAGCGGAGATCATCACGCTGACTGGTTTTGAAGTGCCTGTCAGTCGTCGCTACCTCAAGACACTAAAGGAGCTACTCGGTCTCCAGTAACCTGTTAGAAATTCGACGCCTTGTTCCAAAGCATGATCAAAAAAGCCAACGTATCAACGTTGGCTTCCTGCTGTTTACAAATCAATACTGTTTGCAAATCGATACTGTTTGCGAATCGATAGAGTTACGAATCGACTTTGTCACCAATCCATAGAGACTAGTCGACTTGCTTAATCTGCAGCTCTTTTGGTACTTCGAAGAACATGTTCTCTTCACGACCTTGAATCTCTTCAACCTCGGTAGCACCCAACTCACGAATACGATCTAAGATTTGGTTTACTAGCTCTTCAGGCGCTGAAGCACCCGCTGTCACACCAATTTTCTTTTTCCCTTCAACCCATTCAGTTTGAATGTCTTCAGGACAGTCGGTTAGATAACCTGGCGTGCCTAGCTTCTCAGCTAGCTCTTTTAAACGAGTAGAGTTCGATGAGTTCTTAGAGCCAACAACTATCACGACATCGACATCACCAGCCATCTCACGAATTGCGTCTTGACGGTTTTGTGTTGCGTAGCAAATATCATCTTTACGTGGTCCTTGGATCTCAGGGAATACGCGACGTAACTCTTCAATCACGTCTGCAGTTTCATCAACTGACAGCGTGGTTTGACTAACATAATGTAAGTTACTTGGATCGTTCACGACTAAGTTCTGTACATCTTCTGGTCTTTCAACCAAATACATACCACCAGCTTGGCTAGCGTATTGACCCATAGTGCCTTCCACTTCAGGGTGACCCGCGTGACCAATCAATACCACTTCCATATGTTTGCGGCTCGCTCGAGCAACCTCCATATGAACTTTAGTCACCAAAGGACACGTCGCATCAAATACCGTTAACTCGCGTTCTTTCGCTTCTTTGCGAACCGCTTGAGAAACACCGTGAGCCGAGAAGATCACGATGTTATCGTCTGGTACTTCACTTAACTCTTCGACAAAAATAGCACCACGTTGCTTGAGCCCTTCAACAACAAAGCGGTTATGCACCACTTCATGGCGAACATAAATCGGTGGCTGATACAGTTCAAGAGCGCGCTCTACGATGCTGATCGCACGATCGACACCGGCACAAAAGCCACGAGGGTTAGCTAACATTATTTTCATTTCATTGCTCATCATTTACCGCGGTACTAAGGTTGTTTCTATAGAGTTCGCTGTCAGCGAGGTTCGCATTCTACAGTGAAGCGCCTAGACAGTGAAGCTCTGGGTTGCGTCACACCTGTAAGGCGATGTTATTCTACTGTTAAGATAGTGATTAACCGCTAAGATAACTACTCCACCGTTAAGACAGTTAGTCCACAGCTAAGATGTTAACGTCAAACGTAACGTCTTGGCCGGCTAATGGGTGATTAAAATCAACCGTCACTGAATCACCTGCAATATCAGTGATAATACCTGGAATTTCCATACCGTCAGGACCAGAGAAAGCCATAATAGTGCCAACTTCGACTTCAGAGTCGCCAACAAACTTAGCACGATCCATATGATGGATATGATCTGGATTTGGCATACCAAACGCGTCTTCCGCCTTCAATTCGATAGACTTTTCAGTCCCCGTTTCAAGGCCAATCAGGCACTGTTCAAAGTTCTCACTTAGGCTGCCATCACCCATCACGAACTTTGCAGGCTTACCCATATTTTCGGTGCTATCGGCAACTGAACCATCCTTCATTTTAATCGTAAAATGTAGAGTTACTGCTGAATCATTTTTAATTGCTGCCACGTTACTTTCCTTAGATTTCTTTATTATTTGAGAATGCATTTTGCTTTGCTCTCATATTAGTTGCAGCATAAAAAAAAGCGCCGTCGGAATCAACCGACAGCGCTTAGGGCTATTCTATTCTGTGAGTCATAGGCTGACTTTAGGACAATCTATTACAAAGCGATTTGCTTGATACTCATTAATGTCTGAGTAGTCTATTGGCTTTCATCTTTCTTACGGAAACCATCTAAGATGATCATCGCGGCGCCGATACAGATTCCCATATCCGCTAGGTTAAATGCAGGCCAGTGGTAAGTACCCCAATAGAAGTCTAAGTAATCGACGACAAAGCCATGTACAACACGGTCGAACACGTTGCCAACAGCACCACCAATGATGATCGCATAAGCAATGTTGTTCCACTTATCTGTTGCTGGTAGCTTGCTCATCCAGTACGTCAGCATCCCCGTTACTGCAAATGCGATACCAGTGAATAACCAGCGCTGCCAACCACTTTGATCACTCAAGAAGCTAAATGCTGCACCGTAGTTATGCACGTACAAAAAGTTAAAGAATGGCAACACCTCAATACGGTTTGCCCAGCCATAACCCATGTTGTCCATAACAAAGAGTTTGATACCGATATCAGCAAGGAAGACCAGTAGGGCCAACCATAACCAACGCACACCAGATTGTTTTAACGAAACTTCACTCATTTCTATTCCTAGTATTTACGAAGTTGGTATTCACTGTTACTCAATTTAAGTGACCTTGATTACCAAACTTGACTAAACACATTTCCTATAATTAAAAATAACCCCAGTTGGTACTGGGGCTATGATTTTTACAAAAAGTTCAGTCTTTCTCTGAGTCGTTATGCGAACTTACGCACTTCGCCTTCACCGTCGATGTTCGACACACAACGACCACAAATTTTCTCGTGACCTTCGATTGTGCCTACATCTGGAGTGTGGTGCCAGCAACGGTCACACTTCTCAGCTTCAGTTGCTGCAACTTCAACGTATAAACCTGCAACGTCTGTCGCTTGAGCTGTATCAGACTTGTCGCTAAGCGGCTTAACAACAGCAGCAGAGGTGATAAGTACGAAACGTAGCTCATCTTCTAGCTTGTTGATTTTAGCAGCCAGTGCGTCGTCAGCGTATAGAGTCACTTCAGCCTGCAATGCACCACCGATCGTTTTCTCTTTACGAGCATCTTCAAGAAGCTTGTTCACTGCGCCACGAACTGACTGGATTTCAGTCCAGAATTCGTTGCTTAGCTCTTCGTCGTCAGCAAGACCAAATAGGCCTTCGAACCACTCGCCTGTGAATACAAACGTGTCGCGTTCGCCTGGCATCTCGTTCCAGATTTCATCTGCAGTGAACGACATGATAGGAGCCATCCAACGAACTAGAGCTTCTACGATGTAGTAAAGCGCCGTTTGGCAGCTACGTTGAGCATGGCTGCCCTGCTTCGCTGTGTACTGACGGTCTTTAATTACGTCTAGGTAGAAAGAACCCATTTCGATAGAACAGAACTGCATTAGACGTTGAGTTACACCATGAGTGTTGTACTCACCGTATGCTTTAACAATCTCTTCTTGTGCAGCTTGAGCACGGCCAACAGCCCAGCGATCAAGTGCTACCATTTCTTCAGCAGGCACTAGGTCAGTTTCAGGGTTGAAACCGTTCAAGTTCGCTAGGAAGAAACGAGCCGTGTTACGAATACGACGGTATGCATCAGCAGAACGCTTAAGAATCTCGTCAGAAACCGCAACTTCGTTAGTGTAATCCGTAGAAGCAACCCATAGACGTAGAATATCTGCGCCTAGTTTGTTCGTTACATCTTTAGGAGCAACAACATTACCGATAGATTTAGACATCTTACGGCCGTTACCATCAACCACGAAACCGTGCGTTAGCACTTGCTTGTATGGTGCTTCGTCTTTCATCGCGATAGATGAAATCAAAGAAGACTGGAACCAGCCACGGTGTTGGTCAGAACCTTCAAGGTAAAGATCAGCACTGTGCGTTCTTTCTTCATTCGGGAAGTTGTACTCTTCACGAGAATCCACAACAGAGAAGTGCGTTACACCTGAGTCGAACCATACGTCTAACGTATCAAGTACTTTCTCGTACTTGTCAGCGTCTTTAGCACCCATCAGTTCAGCAGCATCTACATCCCACCAAGCTTGAATGCCTTTTTCTTCCACAAGCTTCGCTACTTTTTCAATAAGAGTTGGGCTATCTGGATGAAGTTCTGATGTTTCTTTATGAACGAACAGAGCAATTGGCACACCCCAAGTACGTTGACGAGAGATACACCACTCGGGGCGACCTTCGATCATACCTTCGATACGGCTTTGACCCCATTCAGGCATCCATTCAACACTCTTTGTTGACTCTAGTGCTTTTGCACGTAGGCCAGCTTGATCCATAGAGATGAACCATTGTGGTGTTGCACGGAAGATGATTGGAGTTTTGTGTCTCCAACAGTGTGGGTAGCTGTGCTCGTAAGCGTGGTGATGCAGTAGTGCACCCTTCTCTTTTAGAACTTCTAAAACAGAGTCGTTCGCTTTGAATACGTGCTGACCAGCAAATAGCTCAGTATCTGGCAGGTAAACGCCGTTTGAACCAACTGGGTTAGCGATTTCTAGGTTGTACTTCTTACCAACCACGAAATCCTCTTGACCGTGACCAGGAGCGGTATGAACCACACCAGTACCAGAGTCAGTTGTAACGTGGTCGCCAAGAACAGCAGGAACCGTAAAGTTGTAGAACGGGTGGTTGAATTGAGAAAGCTCAAGCTCAGCACCAGTAGCAAAACCAAGGTTATGGAAATGCTCGATACCCGCACGATCCATTACGTCTTTTGCTAGTTCAGAAGCAACAACGATACGTTGAGCAGGCTGTTCGCCATTCGCTTCAACTTGGATAAGTACGTATTCAAGATCATCACGTAGACATACTGCGCGGTTAGCCGGCAGAGTCCACGGTGTTGTCGTCCAGATAACGATAGAGATTTCGCCCTGACCCGCGTGACCTTCCGCTAGAGTAAATTTCTCTAGTAGAGCCGCTTCGTCAGCTGCTGTAAATTTCACATCGATAGATGGAGACACTTTATCTTTATATTCAACTTCAGCTTCAGCCAAAGCAGAGCCACAGTCAGTACACCAGTGAACTGGTTTGAAACCTTTAAGAAGGTGACCTTTGTCTGCGATTTTGCCTAGAGAACGAATGATGTTCGCTTCAGTTCCAAAATCCATAGTGCGGTAAGGTTTATCCCACTCGCCCATGATACCAAGACGTTTGAAGCTCTCTTTCTGACCTTCAACTTGGCCCGCAGCGTACTTACGACACTCTTCGCGGAATTCTGCCGCTGAAATCTTCTGACCAGGCTTACCTTTCTTCTTCTCAACCATCAACTCGATTGGAAGACCGTGACAGTCCCAACCAGGGATGTACGGTGCATCAAAACCAGAAAGGGTCTTAGATTTGATAATAATGTCTTTAAGAATCTTGTTCAGCGCGTGGCCAATGTGAATGTCGCCGTTCGCGTATGGAGGGCCATCATGCAGTACGAAAGATTTTTTACCTTTCTTTGCCTTACGGATCTCACCGTAAAGGTCTTCTTTGTACCAACGCTTCAGCATTTCTGGTTCACGATTTGCCAGATTGCCACGCATTGGGAACCCTGTTTCTGGTAAGTTCAGGGTATCTTTATAATCACTCATCGATTCTTAATTCCGTTATATTGGGCGAAGTTAGACATTATGTTAATCGGTGGAATTATCCGACTAATTCTTTAGCTGAAGCAGCCACACCCTTGCGGCTTCAGCATCCAATTCTATTTGATTCTTTAATGCGTCGAACGACTCAAACTTTATCTCGTCGCGCAGTTTGTGCAAAAGTCGCACTTCTAACTGTTTACCATATAAATTGGCTTTAAAGTCAAAAAAATGTACTTCTAATTGCTGCCTTACACCATTAACTGTTGGTCGTTGTCCAATATTAGCAACACCACCGACAGGAACACCGTCGATATCTAATGCTTCAACAACATACACTCCCGACACAGGAGAAACACAACGTTTTAATGGAATATTAGCGGTAGGGAAACCGATAGTTCTCCCTAGTTTACGACCATGAGAAACACGACCACTGATACTGTAGTCACGCCCAAGCATGGTAGCACTAGAAGCCAAGTCATTAGCCGCTAACGCATTTCGTATCTCAGTGCTGCTTACTCGTAATTGGTTTAAGCAATAGCTTTGGGTGCTCACCACCTCAAAACCATATTTTTCGCCCGCTTCTTTAAGCATAGCGAAATTACCTGTTCGGCCTTTGCCAAAGCAAAAGTCGTCACCAACCACCAAGAATTTCACACCAAGCTTATCAACCAAAAGATCCTTAATGAACGCTTCCGCAGACAAGCTTGCAAAATACTGATTGAAATTCACACACAATAAACGACTAATCTCTAGCTTGCTCAATTGCACGTACTTATCTCGTAAGCGAGTTAAACGCGCTGGCGCTCGACCTTTAGCAAACAACTCCATAGGTTGCGGTTCAAACGTCATGACAACAGAAGGGAGTCCCAGTGCTGTAGCTTGTTTAGAAACCTGACTCAGAACCTCTTGATGCCCTAAATGAACACCATCGAAGTTACCTATGGTTAATACACAGCCATGATGCTGTGCTTTAATATTGTGTATACCTCGGATCAGTTCCATTGTGATCAGCTAAAACCTGTTATTTGCATCATTTATTGTGTGAAACCGACGGATTATATACTAATCAGTATTAATCTGTCGCTGCTTTTAAATGTTTTACTCGGATACCTAAAACCAGTACCGACACAATATAAGCAAAGCCACCAAGTGCGATCAACCCTGTTAGCGTCAACGCTCTTTGGTTGAAGCTCCAATCAAGCCACAGCTGCATATTGTCTAGTTGCCATAAAATCACGCCAACCATCACAGTTCCAGATACTAATAATTTAAGGCTAAACAACAATGTAGTCTTGGTTAAACTATAAACACCCGCTATATGCAGACCACGATAAAGTAGAGTCATGTTCACGAACGCAGATAACGCCGTTGCGATTGCCAAACCAACATAACCATAGAAATAAGCGAAGATCGCGTTGAACACCATGTTAGTGACCATCGCAATGATGCCGTACTTCACAGGGGTTTTAGTATCTTGACGTGAGTAATAGCCCGGAGCCAACACTTTAATCAACATGAAGTTAAGCAAGCCTGAAGCGTATGCCACCAAAGACATGGAAGCCTGCTGTACATCGTGTGGTGAAAACTCGCCACGCATGAAGAGCACCATCAGCATCGGCTTTGCTAAAACAATAAGACCTAACATTGCAGGAATGCCTAGCAATAAAACCATGCGCACGCCCCAGTCCATGGTATGAGCAAACCCTTCCCCTTGAGCGTCTACGTGTTTACGCGACAAAGCAGGAAGAATAACCGTCGCAATAGCAATACCAAACAAACCGAGTGGGAATTCCAATAATCGATCCGAATAATATAGCCAACTGATAGAGCCGGTTGCTAGAAAGCTGGCAATGAAGGTATCGAACAACAAGTTGATTTGGCTCACTGACACACCAAACAAGGCAGGGATCATTAGCGTGCGGATCTTAACTACACCGGGATCTCTCCACCCCCACTTCGGCTTAACCAACACACCCGCTTTAATCAAGAAAGGCATTTGGAAAAGGAACTGGACTAAACCACCAAGAAACACACCGATGGCCAAGCCAATTTCGGGTTGTTCTAAATTAGGAGAGATAAACCATGCTGAACCTATGATCATTACGTTCAGGAACACAGGGGTAAATGACGAAACCGCAAATTTGCCCATGGTATTGAGGATTGCACCAGATAAAGCAACAAAGGTGATAAACCATAAATAAGGAAAGGTAATCTTGAGCATAAAGCTCGCCAGCTCAAATTTTGGTGCTGCTGGGCCATCATTTAACCAATCGATAAACCAACCTGCGCCAAACATCGCAGTGATGACACCCGAGCCCAACACCCCGATAACGGTGACGATAGAAACTAGTACCCCGAGCGTGCCCGATACTTTGGCAATTAAATCTCGAGTCTTATCTTTATCACCAGCAGCGTGATATTCTGTTAATACAGGAACAAACGCTTGAGAAAAGGCACCTTCTGCGAAAAGTCGACGTAAGAAATTAGGGATTTTATTAGCGAAGAAAAATACGTCGGCACTCGCTCCTGCTCCCATCAAATTTGCTACTACTACATCACGTACTAGCCCCAATACGCGGGAAACAAAAGTCATTGCACTGACAATCAGGCCTGACTTTAATAGTCGTTTACTCACACAAACCTCTGACACTGGTTGATTACTTTCAAGCGAGGATAAATACTATCCTGTCCTAAGAAGCATATTTATTAGCATTGGTCTAAAAATGCTGTTAGAATCCCCGCCATCTTAACCGCGATGACCTTTCCATACCAAAGTTTGTTTGGCTACGATTGGTTTTTGCACAAATCATTTGACAATTAAGCGCCTATGAGGGATAGTCCTCGCCCTTAAATTGTCACCGAACTAAGTTTTTGGGAGTTAGACCTTGGCAAACAGTAAATCTGCTAAGAAGCGCGCTATCCAAGCTGAGAAACGTCGCCAGCACAATGCTAGCCGTCGTTCTATGATGCGCACTTACATGAAAAAAACTATTGCAGCTATTGAAGCTGGCAATAAAGAAGCTGCAACTGCTGCTCTTGTAGAAGTTACACCTCTTCTAGACCGCATGGCGACTAAAGGCCTTATTCATAAGAATAAAGCTGCACGTCATAAGTCTCGTTTCGCTGCTGCAATCAAAGCTCTTTAATAGAAATTTGATTACAACGCAAAACGAAAAAAACCGGCCTCGGCCGGTTTTTTTATATCTAAATTTTGATTAACACAGAGATTTTTCTTGCTGAGCGTTACTTGGTTTACTTAAAGATATGCGGTTTGCTGATAGGCACTAACGTTCGACATGAAATACTGACACTTCCTTGTGTCGACCCTACCCCTGGTAAGAAATCACTTCCCCCACCAGCAATAAACTACTTGCAGTACATACCATGCAGCAGGTTAATCATCGCTTTTACTTCTTCACTGCTCAATGTGTAATACACTGTTTGAGCTTCTTTGCGAGTTTCGACCAAACCATCTCTTCTCAACCAAGCAAGATGTTGAGATAAAGCAGATTGACTCAATTCCAACTTGCCACACAACTCCCCAACCGACAGCTCAGTACCATGCAATAGGCACAGAATCTGTAAGCGACGCTCATTGGCCATGGCTTTGAGTAGAATCACAGCTTGTGCTGAATTCTTCTCCATCTCTTTTAAGTTCATAGTTTGGCTCCATACAACCTTTACGCCAAGTCCGGGTTATCAGTATTTCCGGCAGATTATGAAGTCATGATAATCGATATCAATTCATTAACAAACAAGCTCACTCGAACAATTTGCTAAAATCTGCGTCACATACATTTTTTACTGCTGGATGTTGGATCATCCTCTCAGCAAATATGACGTAGTACTCCTCTTTTAACTCCTCGATTCCCCCCAACAATTGCAATGACGTATCTTCCTCAACCTCTGACATATATAGCGTAGGCGCTAAGAAAATAGCGTCGTGGTGGTAACGAGCGAAAGCCTTCATCAATGCCGCGTCATCAAACTCACCCAAAATATCAGGCTTAAGTCCTTGTCTATCAAACCATTGCAGTACTTTACGCCCCATCGAAGTTCGACTTCCTGGGATTAACAGTTTCTTTTGTTCTAATACAGCAGGAAAGTTAACACCTTCCACATTACCTGAACTGAAAAAGCTCATACCACTCTCACCCAACTTTTTACTAAACAGGCCTGGGCTTTGGCTAGAATCCACCGGGCAGTCTGACAAAATCATATCGAGCTTATGCTGAGAAAGTTGTTCAAGTAGCATTTCATGAGTCGATTCAAAGCAGCGTAAATGAATGCTGTTATCGGGTGGGATAGTCGACATTAATATCTTACTGACTAATCTTTTGGACAGTGCATCCGCAACACCGACATCGAACAGAATATTGGAGTGCTGGCTGTAATTCACGATATCCAGCATCTCGTAACTCAGGCCAAACATACGATCAGCATACTTAAAGACTAACTGCCCAAGCTCTGTCGGCTCAACACTGCGACCATTACGCTTGGTTAACTTACCATCCATACGCTCTTCTAAGGCTTTTATCTGACCTGTTACCGTTTGTGGTGTTAGGAATAGGGCTTCTGCAGCTTTAGTAACAGAGCCTTGCTTGCAAACCATCCAGAAGTAATAAAGGTGGTTATAGTTGAGATGCGACATAAATGTGCCGTAAAAAAGAGAAGATAACCTGTTATATCAAATATGACACCTCCACTCAACAAACTCGGAAAAACTATACATAACTATCAATTACTACTTATTTTTACGAAGTGTCTGATTTCATAATGTAATATTTCAACGATTATTTTCAATTTTTCTCTAACTTTTAAGATCTACATCACCTATCAAAAACACGAACAAAAAACTTTAAAAACAACAAGTTAAACCACCACCATTTCAAGACCAAATATTTAAAGAGCAAATCATCACAAAAAAGTCTCACCTAAACCAAAATGTAATATTACTGAAATATTT
Source organism: Vibrio sp. 10N.222.49.A3 (assembly GCF_041475145.1). Classification (NCBI taxonomy): domain Bacteria; kingdom Pseudomonadati; phylum Pseudomonadota; class Gammaproteobacteria; order Vibrionales; family Vibrionaceae; genus Vibrio; species Vibrio sp. 10N.222.49.A3. Next base: position 10,878 of record NZ_JBFRVM010000024.1, on the reverse strand, counting down.
GTTCTCTAACATCACGCTCAGATTAAACAAACAGACCAAACACAGACTAAAACGGTCCAATGGAGAAAACATTATGAACCAAGCTACTACTGCAGCAGCGCCTATCTCGAGCACAACTCGTTGGCTACGCTGGGCTAACTTGGCATTCATGCTTTACCTACTATTACTTTCAGTTTCAATGGTTGGTACAGGCTTCAAATGGGCAACAGGCGAGCAAGCAAAAGTTCTTTTCGAATTTGCTTCACACCCAGTTGCAGGCTTAATGATTGGTTTAGTAGCAACAGCACTTATTCAATCATCAAGTACAGTTACTTCAATTATCGTTGGCCTTGTGGCAGGTGGTTTACCTGTTGAGCTAGCAATCCCTATGATCATGGGTGCGAACATTGGTACTACGGTAACCAATACGCTAGTTAGCCTTGGTCATGTTCGTTGTAAAGATGAGTTCAAACGTGCATTCGCAAGTGCGACGATTCACGACTTCTTTAACCTATTAGCCGTTGCTATCTTCCTACCACTAGAGATGGCGTTTGGTATTCTAGAGAAAATTTCTCACTGGTTAGTATCACCGATGCTAGCAACAGGTGATATGAGCATGGGTGGTCTTAACTTCATCAAGCCAATCACTAAGCCTGTTGTAAGTGCGATTAAAGAACCACTATCAACGTTTGGCGACACTGTTGGTGGGGTTATGCTTATCGTTCTAGGTATCGCGACTATCTTCGTAGCTATCACGGTAATGGGTAAGCTAATGAAGAGCCTAATGGTTGGCCGTGCTCGTGAGATTCTAAAGAATGCAATTGGTCGAGGCCCTATCCACGGTATCGCTTCTGGCTCTATCGTTACTATCCTTGTTCAGTCTTCTTCAACGACAACAAGTTTGATGGTTCCACTAGTTGGTTCAGGTGTTCTTAAAGTACGTGACGTTTACCCATTCACTTTAGGTGCAAACATCGGTACGTGTATTACCGCGCTATTAGCAGCGACAGCAGTATCTGGTGAGTTTGCAGTATTCGCACTACAGATTGCTCTAGTACACTTGGTGTTCAACATCATGGCAACGGTATTCATCTTTGGTATTCCGTTCCTACGTGAACTGCCAGTGAAAGCCGCTGATATCATTTCAGACATGGCAGTGAAAAACAAAGCTGTAGTGGCAGGTTATCTTGTTGCGGTATTCCTTGTACTGCCTGGTAGCGTGTTAGCACTGACAGCTTAATAGCAAAACAAACATCGCTTATAGCAAAGCCCGCAACCTCCTAGGTTGCGGGCTTTTTCTTTTCTGAAAGGCAGATGTGGGAAACAAAAAGAAGATTGGAGTAGCGAGTGACAAGTTGAAAGCAGATACAGGATGGATGCGAGTGAACGAGTAACGAAAAGCCCGTTTTACTCGCATCTATATATCCCCGTCATTCCCTACAGCGAGGAACGAGCGTGATAGGGAATGACGGAGGTTTTTGATCTTAGTATCACGAATCTCTTCTACTTGTATCTAACTCCCCTTATCTCGCATCTAAAAAACGCTTACTGACCTTGCTCATTACGCAGGTACATAATGGCAACCATGCCGAAGCCGATAAATTGCCATAGATACTGCCCGTCGCTTGCGCCTGTGATGGTTTGAGTGAAAGCCATACAAGCAGTCACAAACAGAGAAGCGAATGCCGCATAGAGTAACCACGGTCGCTCTTTACCGGCCATGAATTCACCAGCTATCACCGAGCGAAGTACCAATAAAAATGGTAAACATTGCAAAGCAATCAGAATAGGAAACATAAAATCGAACGTAGGGCTCAGTAAAACATGACCTACTTGGCTCTTATCCCAAGTGCCGACAATATAGCCTTTCCAGCCAGCCCAAGTGTCACCCGAATAAGCGGTATCGGGTGTAATGAAGCCAAGTAGCACGCCCATCACTTTATCGATAAAGCCATTTTTGAACCAAAAGACGAATAAGAAGATCTGAATTGGAATGATCTGAAAAGCAAACTTCTTCAACATGTGTATACCCCAAATAATAAATGATTTGGTGACCAGTATGTGGAAGTCGATGTTTTTACGCTTGATGCAAGGCAATCGAGCCTAAGTCCAAACAATAATCAAACATGTTGAGAAGTCTGTTGGCACAAGGAAACCTTGCGGAAGAGCCGTTACTATTAGCGGTAACTCAACGTCTTCACTTCAAAGAGAATTTTGTGGTTTAGGAAAGGTTTGTTTTTTATAAAGATTCAATAAGATCAAACAGTTGACCGTTATGCTCTTTTTTCACTTCGGTGTAGCGTTGATAGTTGTATTGCGAACCTTTTTGGTTGTCCGACAGCTTGTCAGCAACGCTGAGCAGATAAAAGCTGATAGGGCTCGGTGTACTTTCAGCAGCGTAAGAGAGGTAAGGGAAAGCTTGATTAGCATGTTGGTTGATTAACAATGCAAGACCCAACGTAAGATTAGCGATATCACAACGTGGGTTCATCTCGAAGGCTTGCTTTGCCAATAGTAACGCTTGTTCACGATCTTCCTGTTCATGGCCTTGTAAGTAAGCCAGAGATTCCGAATACGACAGTAAAGCATTAACCAGATAATTATCTCGCCCTTGCTGTTGAATCGTTTCCAATTGAGTAGCGATATCCGAAAATGGCTGACCACCTTTACCTTGGTAAAAAAGAGAAATCCCCTCAGAGATAACCTTCCAATCGTCGTAGTTATTAATCGAAGTCACTCGATGGCTTACCACTCCATACTCTGCATTCATTGGCGCAATAATGGCTTTGATCTCGAGAATGACATCTCCAATGGCATCAAAGAAATTATCTTGGCTAAAGCGCTTTTCCACTTTCTGACTTTGATTGGGTTGGCGGTTGTTTTGTACAAGCACGCTCAACACATACTCCCCACCCTTTTCTTTGAGCCAACCTTTGAGCTCGACACCATTGTTGGTAAGTGATTGCTTGCCCTGTTTCGATAGCTGAGAGAAATGGTAACCCGATAAGTTTTTAGCCGAATTCAATCCATAGAAAAGGTAGTTATAGACACTTTCTGACATCTCATAGTCGTTCGCAGAGTCGAGTGTTATGTCATGGATATAAACGGGAATTACATCACTTTGATGATCAGAAATAACCGTAGCGTCATTGGTTGGGATATCGCTTTGCCATGCCCAAATTGCTATCAAGCCCATCGAGAATACTGCGGTTGTAATCAGTGCGATGGTTTTCTTTTTCGACTTAGCGACAAGAGCTTTAGGTTCAAGTTGAGATACACTCTCGACGGGGGCAACTTCGACACTAGGTTGAGTCACCTCAACATCGAACAGGTAACCCTGCTTAGGAATAGTCTGAATAATGCGATAAGGCCGTGATTTATCCTGAAGCTGACTACGCAGTAAACTGATGACCTGTCTGACCAAGTTGTCAGACACTTGAGTTCTTTGCCACACATCCGAGGCTATCTGCTGAGTGCTAACCACTTGTCCGCGATTTTCGATGAAATAACTGAGTAACTTTGCCTGCAATGGCTCTAAATGAATCTCTTCACTATCAATCACCAACTGGTTTTTATCAGGGTAGAAAGAAATAGGAAAGTCGTGTTGCAATACAAAGCAATGCGAGCGAGTCATAGTAGTTCTGTGGTTAGAAAAGACCACTCAAGATTATTGGTTTTACGAATAGTAAGCAAGCCAAGCATCAGAAATAAAAAAGGCTGCACAAAGGCAACCTTTCAATCAGTCAGTCAGTCAGTCAGTCAGTCAGTCAGTCAAAGCAGATTAGATTAAACCGAGAATGGGTACTTAATCGCTTCGTGGCATTCGTAGCCTTCAACCCAGAAGTCATCCATCGTCACCCACGTTTCCAAATCTTCTAAAGACTTAATCTCAGGATTGATATGGAATGTTGGCCCCGCTAAAGGCTCACGCTTCAACTGGATATCACGCATAGGTGCGAGTTGATCTTCGTAGATATGTGCGTTAACAAGCTTGTGATAAGCCACGCCCGCTTTCTTGCCTGTGATTTGCGCCATGATAGCGAGGAACACATACACTTGAACCATGTTGAAGTTCAGGCCTAGCGGTACATCGCAAGAGCGCTGAGTGCTGTTTAGGTACAGAGTATCACCAAGTAGAGAGAAGTGATGGCTGTACATACACGGACGCAAACAACCCATGTGGAACTCACCTGGGTTATAGAAGTTTAAGATCTCGCCGCGGTCATCAATGCCGTTTTTTAGATCATCAACAATTTTCTTCAGTTGGTCGATATGACCGCCGTCAGGTTTTGCCCATGCACGTCCTTGAACGCCATAAACACGACCCATGTCGTCTTCACCCTTGCGGTAAGGATTATTTAACCATGCTTCATTCAGGTTAGAATTCGCATCCCAAGTTTTAGTCCCTAGCTTACGAAAATCTTCAGCATTATCGTAACCACGGATATAGCCAAGCAATTCAGCAACTGCCGCTTTCCAAAAACTTTTACGTGTTGTTACCAGTGGGAATTGGTTATTACCAACATCATATTCAAGGTCAGCATTGATCACAGTTAGGCAGCGCTTGCCTGTGCGTTCATTTTCAATCCAAGTACCGTCATCAACGATACGCTGACAGAGATCTAAATACTGTTTCACACCAATTCCTTACTTCGTTTGTTGTGGTAATTCATCTTTGTAGTGACCACGCTTGTATGCCCACACCATCATCAGCACACCGATGATAACCATTGGCAGTGACAAAATTTGTCCCATAGAGATAAATCCACCGAACAAACCTAGGTGAGCATCAGGTTCACGTACGTATTCAACTAAGAAGCGGAATGTACCATATCCTGCTAGGAATAACCCTGACACAGAACCAAGAGGACGCGGCTTTTTGATAAACCAGTTCAAGATGAAGAACAACACAATGCCTTCAAGCGCCATCTCGTAAAGTTGAGATGGGTGACGAGGAAGTGGACCACCATTCGGGAATACGATTGCCCATGGCACATCAGTCACACGGCCCCAAAGCTCACTGTTCATGAAGTTGCCTAAACGACCCATGCCTAAACCAAATGGCACCAATGGCGCTATCATATCTGCGACACCAAAGAACGTTCGACCGTTCTTTTTCGCATACCAGAACATAGCAGTAATTACACCAAGCAAGCCACCGTGGAAAGACATACCACCGGTCCATACCTTAAAGAGGTAAAGCGGGTCTGCTAGGAAAAGTTCAAAGTTGTAGAAAAGCACGTAGCCAATACGACCACCCAGCACCACACCAAGGAAGCCAGCAAACAGGAGATCTGATACTTGCTCTCGAGTCCAACCACTATCTGGTTGATCCGCTCGGCGATTTGCTAACCAAAGAGCAAACATAAAACCAACAAGGTACATAAGGCCGTACCAACGAACTGAGATTGGTCCTAGTTCAATAAGAACAGGATCGATATTTGGGAATTCGATAAAACCCTGAGACATACTTGGCTCTCTATCTAAATTGATTAACGGTTAGCTCAATAGCTAACAGAAAAGACACTACAGCAGCATTGTCGCTGCTATAAACATTAAAAATACCGCAAAGAATTTCTTCAGAACAGAGGTTGGTAATTGAGTGGCCAGTTTCGCACCCACTCGAGTGGTCAACACTGAGGTACAAGATATCGCAATCAAAGCCGGCAGATAAACATAACCTAAGCTATACGCAGGAAGATCATCGACAGAAGATCCATGCCAAATGAAACCTAGCATTCCTGAAATCGCGATAACACAACCGCATACCGAAGATGAGCCGACGGCTTTACGCATTTCCACACCGTGATGATTGAGGAAAGGTACCGACAAAGACCCACCGCCAATGCCCGCTAAACTTGATACCAAACCAATACCGCCACCACACAACACGGTTTTAGCTGAACCCGGCATCGACTTTTGGCTCTTAGAGCGAATAGACAACAGCATTTGCAACGCCAATACCAAGACAATCACACCAAAGACTTTTGGTAAGTATTGAGCTGGAATCACATCGGCCACGAAAGAACCTAGGAAGCCACCGACCACCACTCCGGGCATCAACCATTTAACGACAAATATCTCTACGTTACCCAATTTTAAATGGTTAATCGCAGACGATCCCGACGTAACGATAATGGTTGATAACGAGGTAGCCAATGCCATTTGCATCGCAAACTCTTGAGGGATACCCGCTTTAGGAAGCAAAAAGAGTAAAGCAGGAACCACCAGCAAACCACCACCAATGCCTAACAAGCCAGCTAAAACACCAACAATAGCACCAAGGCCTGCTAGCAAGCCTGTCAGTTCATATGACACGTTAAATCCTATTTTTTACCCGCTCGAATGAAGCCTGTAAATTCACGCTCTTCGAAATAGTTGAGCATCATACTATAGATGTCACTTCCATACGGTTTTGATAGCGCCTCATTTGCCAAATCTTGCAGTTCACTAAGCTTAGATTGACGAATCAAATACTTAGTCCTTGCGACATTTGAGGTGTTCATACTTAACGTCTCATACCCTAACCCAATCAAGAGCAATGCACCCATTGGATCACCCGCAAGCTCTCCACATATACACACCGGCAATTGATATTGCTTACAAGTATCATGGATATGTTTCAATGCCATGATCACTGCAGGGTGCATGGATTCATAGACATCAGAGACACGGGAATTGTTCCGGTCAACCGCCAATAAATATTGAGTTAAGTCATTGGTGCCCACCGAAACGAAATCAACTTTATCCGCAATAAGCGGAAGAAGGTAAAGCATGGATGGCACTTCAATCATGATACCGATACGCGGCATACGCACTCGGTTATCAAGCTCATGCACTTCGTCATACGCTTGTTCAATCAGTTGGAACGCGTCATCCAGCTCCTGCGCACCAGAAATCATCGGCAGCAAGATACTCAAGTTATGGCTTTCACAGCTCGCACGTAGCATCGCACGTAACTGAATAATAAAGATGTCGGGGTGATCAAGGGTAAAACGAATACCACGCCAACCAAGGAATGGATTGTCTTCTTCTATTGGGAAGTAAGGTAACGCCTTATCACCACCGATATCGAGTGTACGCATCACCACTTGTTTCTCTGGGTAGCTTGCCAGCACAGAACGATACTGCTTGAATTGTTCGTCCTCTGACGGGAATCTTTGCTGCAACAAGAAAGAGATTTCAGTTCGATACAGCCCTACGCCATCAACGCCTTGGTTGATAGCGATGTTAGTGTCTGCACTCAAGCCCGCATTAAGCAGGATCTCGACTTGCTTGTCGTCTTGGGTTTTTGCCGGAAGGTACAGCTCGCGATTGACCATAGATGAGAGCTCACTCTCTTCTAGAATCAGCCCTCGATACTCTTTGAGTAGGCTTTTAGTCGGCTCAATAAAGATCTCACCGCTATACCCATCAACAATCGCTCGCTTACCATTAGCTTGAGCTAAGTTAAGATTTACCCCCATGACTGAAGGTATGCCAAGCGCTCGAGATAAAATCGCTGCGTGCGAGTTCGCCGCCCCTTCCAAGGAAATAACCGCTAATAGTTTTTCTTTAGGAATAGACGCTAATACAGAGGCCGTTAACTCACGAACCACCAAAATAATCGGTTTATCTAACGTGCGAAGTTCATGTTCAGAATTGTGGAGGAAATAGAGCAGTCTTTGACCAAGCTCTCGGACGTCTTGCGCTCTCTCCCGAAGGTACACATCTGACATACGAGCAAAACGGTTAGAGTAACTCTCAACAACCTGTCTCAATGCCCAATCGGCTTTGTCGCCTTTCTGAATTTGACTCTTGAGATCCTTACGTAACATGGGATCGTTGAGTAAGTGAGTAAACAGATCAAAGATCGCCAACGCGTCTTTATTGATTTCACTGTCTAAACGCTTTCGCATTCGCTTAAAATCATTGAGAGCATTTTCGACAGCGACTGCCAACAGCTCATGCTCCCTTTCAACATTGAGCGTCGAAGCAGGGTAAACATCGGTGAGTTCAGGCTGAGTGTTGTCCCACCATAAGTCACCAATCGCCACACCCGATGAAGCTGCAATACCTTTGGTCGCAGGTAGCTTCTGTTGCTCTAACAGCCAATGGCCTTGAGTTTGGGCATGCGCCACAATAACCGCAAGTTGTGCTGAGAGTGTAACAAGGAAGGATTCTTCCATCTCACTGAATAAACGGGGGGACTTCTGTTGAATGACCAATACGCCAAGCACTTGCTTGCGATAGATAATCGGAGTGCCGAGAAAAGAGTGATAAACCTTTTCTCCAAGCTCGGGAAAAAACTTATAAGCAGGGTGAGCAGACGCCTGTGCAAGGTTAATAGGTTCAGCACTTCTTTTAACAAGGCCAACCAAACCTTCGTCAAAACCAATGTGAATACTATTGCCTTTGAAGATCAGGCCTTGAGTTGCCATCAACTCAAGACGCTGCATATCATTATTTGCCAAATACACGGTGCAACATTCCGTCTGCATCGCGCTGCATGTCTCTTTAACCAAAATATCAAGAGCCGTCGACACATCTTCAACTCTTGATACGTGTTCAACTATTTCCCTTAGTTGGCTGAGCATGCTTAACCTCTACGCAATTTGCGCTTTCCTTTTGTTTTTCGCTCTTTAAACGGCATTGCTAAAGATGCGAATTCTTTCATCGCTCGACGGTAAACATCTCGCTTGAAAGATACAACTTGTCGAACTGGGTACCAGTAACTCACCCAACGCCAACCATCAAACTCAGGTGTGCTTCCACGCTGCATATTGATATGCGATTCATCGCAATCTAAGCGTAAAAGAAACCACTTCTGTTTTTGTCCAATACAGACAGGTTTAGAATCCCACCGAACCAGTCGTTTGGGCAGCTTATAGCGTAACCAATGACGACTTGTCGCGACGATCTTTACATCCTTTTTAGTAAGGCCAACCTCTTCATATAACTCGCGGTACATTGCCTGTTCCGGAGTTTCACCTTCATCTATCCCCCCTTGAGGGAATTGCCATGAATGTTGCCCGTATCGTTTAGCCCAGAAGACCTGACCATGGTTGTTACAGATTACAATACCAACATTTAATCGGTAACCATCGCCATCTATCACTGGCCAACCTCTATCTAAATTTTTAATTACACTGATTTTTCCACATATCCCCAATCGGAGCAAACTTAGTGACGTGACAAGCGCTATATTTATGAATAATAACTACGAATATGGATAAGTTTTGCTCAAATCTTAGTTACCCACACAAGAGTGAGACATAGACCACATTTATTCACCTTTTCTGTGAATAACTATGTGAAGAATTACCCGCAATCGTTTTTTTTAATCCATAGATTTATCAGAACCAAAAACAAAAACCCATCCACTGACAACAAAAACAATTAAAAATCAATAAATTAAAACAAATCCATCAATTTTAAAAACATGAAAAAATAAAAAGATCTTTTAAAAATCACCCATGGTTAAAGATCAACCACTCCGATGTTTATCCACACTAGTAAGTGAAAGATTCATTTCAAACCCTATTTAGCAAGCATTTTACCCCCTGCAAACCCCTGTTTATTTATCCACTAAATTAATATTTCAATTAATTACCTTCATGTCCTGTGGATAACCATGAGTTTGATCCCTTTTCTAGCAAGGCGATCATTTCTTAACCAGTCGTCATATGGTGATAACTTCTGGTAAAATCATTTTTTTGATCATGCCTTTTATTATGAAACCAGAACCACAAACACAACAAGAGCTGTTAGACAGAGCATATGCTATTGCAGGAATGACCTTCAAAGAGCTCGCCGATGAAGCCAATATGGTTGTACCAAACGACCTAAAGCGAGATAAAGGCTGGGTTGGACAACTATTGGAATGGCACTTGGGTGCGCCAGCTGGCAGTAAACCAGAACAAGATTTTGCCAAGCTCGGGATCGAGCTAAAAAGTATCCCGATTGGTTATTCAGGGAAGCCACTCGAAACCACCTTTGTTTGTGTCGCGCCATTGATGGGCGTGCAAGGCATAACGTGGGAAACCAGTCACGTTCGAAACAAGCTGTCTAAAGTGTTGTGGATCCCGGTAGAGGGAGAAAGAGAGATCCCACTGGCAGAAAGGCATGTAGGATCCCCTTTATTGTGGACACCAACCCAAGCGGAAGACGAGATCTTAAAAAGGGATTGGGAAGAGCTCATGGAGCTGATCGTGTTAGGTAATGTTGAACAGATAACAGCAAGACACGGCGAAGCACTGCATTTGCGACCAAAAGCCGCCAACAGTCGAGTGTTAACAGAAGCTTACGGTGCAAGTGGAAAACCAATAAAGACCAAACCTCGTGGTTTCTATCTACGAACTCAATTCACCCACAGATTGCTGACAACCCATTACGCATAGAGGTTTTATCTAGCATAGATAGGCTAAAAGATCAGTACGTTATAAACCGTCTCAATTTAGAAGTAATTTCTCACTACAACGCTCGTTAAAAATACTCTCTAATGAGGTTTGAGCGCCAGTTCAATATCGCAGTAGCTTTGGTTGGGTTCATTACCAAACTCATCATACGCGTTGTGCAAGCGAAGGTAGGCCTTTTCAAAGCCAAGCCGGAGTAATTCCTCTTTCACTTGCTCCAAGGATCCAAAGTGAAGCGGCTCGCCGTCTTGCTTTACCGGTTCTAGCTTGTGTTTGTACTCCACCGCCAGTAAATATTCAGAGATATCAGAGCAACCAATAACGTACACTTTCGGTGTCTGATAAGAGTCTTTGTGCTCTCCATGTAACCACATGTCTAATTGATGCTTCTGCATAGTCAGCCTCCCTTGCTCTGTAAAGCTTAGCCGAACTATTTACCTTTACTAGATAACGACTTAAAAAAGCAAAAAAAGAGAAGCAAGAGCTTTAATGCCGTTCACTTAAG
>NZ_JBFRVM010000023.1:97961-131507 GCF_041475145.1 Vibrio sp. 10N.222.49.A3 | reverse complement strand
CCTTGAAAAACGCCGGTACGGTAAATGTGATTAAAGCAAAGTTAATATAAAACTAGTTAAATAACAGTGCATTATATGACAGTTGTTGGATATTTGATTGTAGTGGTATTTCGTACTCTTCAGGGAGTGATTATTGATAAGAGTTCCATTGCTTATTGTTATCTGTCTCGTCAATGTTATTGAAATTAACATTGATATCTACGTGACGATTAATTTTATGTTATTTATCAAAGCGACTCCTCAAACTGAGAGCGAAGTAATCTTGTGAGTCTTTCGGTTTGATATACTCAGTGTTCATTCGATTAAGATGATGGAGATGATATGTCGAAAACCGCGAAGATCATTAATGAAGATAAATTGCTAAAGAAAGCTCTGGAAGTCGGTTCTAAAATGGCAAAGTTACAAGGCTTTGATTTGCCACACTCATCTCAACCTATAAAAGTTAAGGCTGTGTACTTGTTTCTCGTTGGAGTTAATCAGATCACGCCTTTACCTGAAAGTAAGCTTGATGGCGCGAATATTAAGAAGCGTTTAGCGCTATGGATCCACAAGGCTCTGCCTGATAATGATCCCCTGAAGTAATTCGCGATTAACTCAGTGATTCGAATTTGTTTCTTTTGATTGATTGCCAATTTATGTTTACTTGAAAAACCTAGCTATCTCACGCTAGGTTTTTTTGTTTTAGGTATCTGCGTTTCAATATTAGAGCCTAAGCCATCTCTTTTTAGAGCGTCACTGTTTACCTTATTCAGTATTGGAGTCGTCGATATTTTTGCTGATTCCTATCCTTCCTACTCAGGCACTTGAACGCTGTATTTTATGAATTGCACTAACGATTTCCTTTCGTCTATTCCCTTCAAGACTCTCAAATTTATACCGACCCAATAAATACATTAGAACTCAAAGTATTATTTAATACATATAATACTTACGCAAGTGTGATCTGCGTCGCTAAAATTTGATTTTTAGCGCTAATGTGTTGATCTTTGTGTATGGGAAATGCTCATAATTAAAAGGAATTTAATTAGAGTTCAAAGGAAATGTCTCGGTATGATTACGTCAGCGCCTTGGATATTGTATCCAGAGGTTGTAGAAAAGATGATTGAAAAATGGAATTTTCGTGAGCCAGAAGTTTCGGATGGCAACAACATTTATCAATTAATTTCAGAGTGCCCCCCATTAGATACTAACTCTTCATATTGCAATTTCTTGCAGTCTACTCACTTTAGTAAAACTTGTATTTTAGTGGAGCATGAAGGTGACCTTGCTGGCTTTATTTCTAGTTACCAAAAACCCAGTGAGCCCAATGTTCTCTTTATTTGGCAAGTGGCGGTGGCGCCTAAGTTTAGAGGCAATGCTTTAGCCTACAAGATGCTGAACACCTTACTTAAACGAGAGGGCCTAAAGAGCATTGAAGCGATAGAAACGACTATCACTGAATCAAACCAAGCGTCTTGGGCATTGTTCAAAAAGCTGGACGAAAAAAACGGTAACACCGGGAAAGTGACTACTTTCTTAGATGAAAATCTTCACTTTAACGGGCAGCACGATACCGAATACCTCTATCGAATCCTCCTTAAATAATCAAACACTTATAGGAATTAAATAACGGCATTATCATGGATATTTTTAAAAAGCAGGAATCTAACGTACGTTCATACTCGAATAGTTTTCCAGTCACTTTTAGTAAATCAAAAGGTTGCTGGCTTGAAACGAAACAAGGTGATCGTTACATCGATTTTCTTGCTGGAGCAGGATCTCTCAATTACGGTCACAACAATCCAATACTTAAGCAAGCCTTGCTTGATTACATTGAAATGGACGGGATTACGCACGGCTTAGATATGCATTCAGAAGCCAAAGCTGAATTCTTAGAAGCACTTACTCGCTTAATTCTAGAACCAAGAGATCTCAATTATAAAGTTCAATTTACTGGCCCAACAGGAACCAATGCCGTTGAAGCCGCGATTAAATTGGCTAAAAAAGTGAAAGGCCGAAGCAGCATTGTAGCGTTTACCAATGGTTTTCATGGTTGTACTGCAGGTGCACTGGCTGCTACGGGTAACCAACATCATAGACAAGGCGCGGGCTCAAACCTTAACAACGTTACGCGTTTGCCATTTGAGGGTTACGCTGGCATTGATGGATTAAAATTGTTCGAAACGATGTTAGCTGATAATTCTGCCGGTATGGATAAGCCAGCAGCCGTCTTATTGGAAACGGTTCAAGGTGAAGGTGGATTGAATGTCGCTTCAAATGAGTGGTTACAGCGTTTGAGTAAAATTTGTAAAGCTCACGATATCTTAGTCATTGTCGATGATATCCAAGCGGGTTGTGGTCGAACGGGTACGTTCTTTAGCTTTGAACCTTCAGGTATCAAGCCAGATATAGTCACTCTGTCTAAGTCGATAAGTGGTTATGGCTTACCGATGGCCGTCGTTTTATTAAAGCCTGAATTAGACAAATGGCAGCCGGGAGAACACAACGGCACCTTCCGTGGTAATAACCATGCGTTCGTTACCGCTACGAAAGCGTTAGAAATGTATTGGTCAAATGATGATTTTGAAAATCATATTCAACGTAGCTCAAGCATGGTCGATGATGTCATTCAACGCAATATCAAGCGTTTCCCAGAGCTATTCGTTCAACGCAAGGGACGTGGAATGATGATTGGCATTGAATGTAAAGATGGAAACACGGCTGACGAAATTGCCAAAACGTGTTTTGAAAACGGTATGGTCATTGAAACAGCTGGCCCTAACGATGAAATAGTGAAGTTCTTTTGCCCACTGACGATATCTGAATCGGAACTGATGCAAGGTTTAACCATCTTCGAAGATTCAGTAGAAATTGTAGCAACTAAGTATTTCAAGAAAGTATCGTAATAGGGACAGTAAAATGATTGTTAGAACACTTGATGAATGTCGTAATAGCGAAAGACGTATTGTTTCGGATAATTGGGAAAGTACTCGCATGTTGTTGGAAGATGACAACATGGGTTTTTCATTTCATATCACGACAATTTATGAAGCGACGGAAACACATATTCATTACCAAAACCATTTAGAATCAGTATATTGCATGAGTGGTGAAGGCGAAATTGAAGTGGTTGGTGGTGAGACTTATCCCATCAAACCTGGGACGCTTTATATCCTTGATAAGCACGATGAACACTATTTACGTGCGTATAAAAACAAAGAAATGGTTATGGCGTGTGTATTCAATCCGCCAATTACTGGCGCTGAAGTTCACGATGAAAACGGCGTTTATCCTCTGGTTGATTAACCGACTTTTTCTGGGGTGAAATCTCACCCCAATTTCCATTTATCTAGTCTTTATTGCTTCTCTATAACTAAGGTCTTTTATGACATTTACCGTAGAAAAAATCGGCGGTACATCCATGACAGCATTTGATGCTGTGCTCGACAATATTATTCTCCGCCCGAAAAATCCGTACAATCGAATTTTTGTTGTGTCAGCTTATAGCGGGATGACAGATGCACTTTTGGAGTGCAAAAAAACAGGCAAGCCAGGTGTTTATCAATTGATCGCAATGCGTGATGATTCTTGGGAAGAAGCGTTATCTTACATTGAAAGCCGTATGTTGTTGATCAACGAGCATATTTTTGCAGATCCTATGAATCGTGCGCGTGCTGATAAGTTCATCCGGTCGCGTATTTCAGAAGCGAAGAACTGTATTACAAATATCCTTGAAACGTGTCAATACGGTCAGTTTTCATTGAGGCATTACTTGCCTCAGATCCGCGAGTTTCTCTCTTCAATTGGCGAGTCACATAGTGCGTACAATACGGCTCTTAAATTGAAAAATATTGGTATTAATTCAACCTTTGTTGACCTTTCTGGTTGGGATAACAAGACTCCTCAGAGTTTGGACGATACCATCAGAGACGCTTTTTCAGACATAAATGTGGCTGAAGAGCTACCTATAGTGACGGGTTATGCCTATTGTAAAGAAGGTTTGATGCATACTTATGATCGTGGTTACAGTGAGATGACGTTTAGCCGTATCGCGACTATGACCAAGGCATCACTGGCTATTATTCATAAGGAGTATCACTTTAGTTCGGCCGATCCAAAAGTCGTTGGGGTTAGCTCAGTTAAACCAATTGGAGCGACTAATTATGATGTTGCCGATCAGTTAGCAAACCTTGGTATGGAAGCTATTCATTCTAATGCCGCAGCAGGGTTGCGCGAGAGTGGAATCGAACTACAAATAAAGAACACTTTTGAGCCAGAGCATGAAGGTACACTGATTTCTTCAGATTACCGTCCAGACACCAATCAGATAGAGATTATTGCCGGAAAGCAGAAAGTATATGCATTGCATGTATTTGATCAGGGGATGGTCGGTAAGGCTGATAACGTCAGTTATGAACTAATGGAAATTATCGCGGATGCGAGAGTTAACCTTATCGGAAAAGAGATGAATGCTAACTCTATTACGTATTATCTAGGCGGCAGTTCAGAAAGTTTAAATAAGGTGTTTTATAAGGCAGAGAAGCGATATCCGAAAGCATCTATTTCGGGACGTATGGTCGCTATCATTTCGGCGATCGGGTCTCAAATTGACATCAATAAAACGCTAGCGAATGGCGTATTGGCTTTGATGAGCAATAGTGTTACGCCCATTGCGTTACATTCGTCGATGAGAAACGTGAATGTACAATTTGTTGTGAGCGACGATAAGTATCAAGAGGCCATTTGTGCATTACATGAAGAGTTTTTTGAACAAAAGCAAAAGGTCACATCATCAGTGAATGCTGCTTAAATAAAGAGCGGTGAGCCCATCCCATCGACTAACTGAACGTTTGATCTGTAGGGTTGAGACTGCAAAAAATTTTGTGTAAAGGCCATTTTTATGATGGCCTTTTTCGTACCTGCTCGATGACATATTGTGATTTCAGTCCTTATTTTGTAAAACAAGGTTATGAACTTTAAGGTGCGGCATTTAATGTCGGTGTTGTTGTTATTTCACGCGAATAATTCAGGAGCAAGGTATGAGTACTCATCAAATAAAAAATGTGGTATTTGACGTCGGCAATGTGATTGTACGTTGGTCACCGCTAGAAATTACTCGCCTGACTTTCGGGGAACTTGATGATCTGGAAACCCAAGCGCGTTCAATTTTCCAAAGTACGACTTGGTTGGATTTGAACAAAGGGTTCTTAACCGAAAATGAAGCCAAACTTCGCTACCAACAAGAGTTAGATTTATCTTCATTAGAGTGCGAGCGCCTGTTCTATTACGTTAAGCAAACGCAGATCTTACTGTACGGTTCTATTGACCTCATCAAGCAAGTAAAACGAGCAGGTTATGCTGTGTATGCGTTAACCGATAACGTGGTTGAGATTGTTGAGTACCTAAAAGCCACCTACGAGTTTTGGCCACTGTTTGATGGTGCAACGGTATCGGCAGAGTTGGGCATGCTCAAGCCTCAACCTGAAATTTATCATGCTCTACTGTCCCAACATGGTCTTGAGGCTTCAGATACGGTGTTCATTGATGATATGCCTTGCAACGTAGAAGGGGCGAAAGCTGCAGGTATTACCGGTATCCAGTTTAATGATGTGTTTCAGTGTGAAAGAGAATTGCTTGCACTGGGTATTGATTTGAATCGTTAACGGATTTGATGATTTCGGGTTAACGATTTAACTCTTCTTTTTAAGGGTTTAACAAGATGAAAAAATACTCAGTAAGATCAATGATCACTTTTTTGGTTCTCGCTTTATCTGGATTGGTTCTTATTGTGGCAGCAATGCTGCAGATGCAAGGTGAAGAACCCTGTCACAATTGCTATGAATCAGATAAAGGGCAGTTTAAGTATGTCCTTTACGATGGAACCTCACCTTCGATAATTCCAAGTATTCACAACGAGCTATTGCTCAAACAGGCTCCTTTGATGAAAAGCTTCGGCCTTGATTCAATACCGGTCATAACGGTGAGAGTATGGCGAAACCAAAAAGCCTATTTGGATGAGCAGGAGCGGAGCATAGGGTATCGATATGCTTTCTTGACCCTAAAAGCAATGAAATTAGGCTGCTCTATTTTGGTGGTGAGATCCATAAAACCGCACTGCATGAGTTCGTACATTTACTGACTTTGCAAGTGAATCCGAACTTTGCGAATAATCCGCGTTGGTTCTGGGAAGCTATCGCTATCTACAAATCTGAAGATTATTGGTTTCACGTCAATAACAGGACTGCCATCAGTCGCCGTTTCGATGGGCTAGTTCAGGATTTATACCATAAGCCGAACAGTAGCTCAGCTGTTTATGAGCTTGGCTATACGGTCGGTGAGTTTATTGAACGTTCATGGGGGGAGGAGGCGTTTGTTGATCTCATTAAAAGCAATGGTGATCCATCACAACTTACAGAGCAACCAATAGAATCGCTGTTTTCTGATTGGGAAAAGTTCGTCAAAACCACGTACTTGAGTAGCCCGAAAAGTGAGTATGAAAAGGCCATGGAACGAAATCCATTCGATAGAAGAGACACGTCTAACTAATCAAAAAAAAGGTGATATGTACATCGCCTCTTTTTCTATTCGTTGTTCTAAGTAGCTTTATTCTACTGGTGAGCTCTATTCTTCTACTTAGCTTTATTGTTCAGTATTCAAATATCTAATCAATTTTGCAGGTGTGCCGCCGTATAGGCAATCTGGTGGTACATCGCTGTTGACCACAGAGTTAGCTGCAATCACTGAACGAGCCCCAATAGTCACGCCTTGGTTGATCACTGAATTACCGCCAACCCACACATCATCTTCGATTGTTATTGGTAAACAGAAGGTTTCCCATTTACGGCGGCTACGATAATCAAGGGAGTGTGATGGCGTATAGAATTGGGCACTTGGTCCAATTAAAACATTGTTACCGATCTTGATGTTCGCACCATCTAGCATTACTGCGTTCATATTAATGAAGGTGTCGTCGCCAATCTCTATGGTTTTGCCAAACTCACAATGAAAAGGGGGCTGGATTAAGCTGCTATTACCAACCTTACCAAATAGCTGCTCTTGCAATGTGTGTTGCTGGGCTGGATCTTGGTAGTTGTTGAAAGCCATTAGCGACTTTCTGGCATTGGCACGCATGGTATCAATTTCTTGATCTGCACCATCATACACTTGTCCAGATAGCATTTTTTCTAGTTCAGTTTTATTGTTTTTATTACTCATGCTTATCCACTTTACGAGAGTCTCGGTTTAATACTAATCGTAGTAAATAACTGGTCATCCTAGCTGGTTAAAACGCTCAATAACTGCGTTAGAAATTTTGATTGTAGAATAACTACTTATCGAAAATTTCTGCCTTGTTCTTAAGCCTTTTTCCTGCGCTATTTATGATCACTTACTTACTGTGATTGGTATAAATGACGAATACAGCAAGATTAGCGATTTTCAGGCATAAAAAAAGAGAAAAGCGTCAGCCTTTCTCTTCCTGTTTTGTGCTTTAAGCACTAATGCTAAGTGAGCCCTGCTATTCAGCAAAAGGCGCGCTTTGCCAAATTAGATTTGCTCAACGAAACCCATTAGGTGCTGTTTCACTTCGTCTGAAGCAAAAGCGCTGTCGACTGAGTATTTGTAGATTTCTACGTAGTCTTCTTTTGTTAGGCCGAATGTTTCACACACACGCTTCACTTCGTTGGTCATGGTTGTGTTCGACACAGTACGGTTGTCTGTGTTGATCGTAACAACGATGCCGTCTTTCTTGAATTCAGCAATTGGGTGGTCGCTGAATTTGTGAATACATTTAGTTTGAACGTTACTTGTTGGGCAAGTTTCAAGCGCAACTTGCTTCTCTTTAACGATGTTGTATGCGTCTTCGTTACCTTGGATGTGAACACCGTGGCCGATGCGTTCAGCGTCAAGCATTGTCACTGCATCGTAAACGTTTTGACCATGCCATTGCTCGCCAGCGTGCACGGTAATGCGGTAGCCTTTTTCAAGAGCGTATTGTGTGTATTCAGGGAATTCAGCACAGAAGCTTGGCTTTTCGCCGCCTGCGATATCAAACGCCACAACACCTTTACCTAGGTAGGGTTGGCCTGCGTCGATTACGTCTTTGATCGAATCTTTAGGGAACATACGAAGCACAGACATGATGTAGTTGCCTCTGATGTCGTATTTCTCTTCAGCACGCTTCATGCCTTTTACTGCACTTGCAATGATCGTATCAAGAGACAGGCCTTTGTTTACGTGCAGGATTGGCGCAAAACGAACTTCTAGGTATTTAACGTTCTCTAGTGCAGCGTCTTCGTAAAGCTCAAAAGAGATACGTTCAATTGCTTCTTCAGTCTGCATTACTTGTAGTGGCAGGCTGAAACAAGCCAGGTACTCATCTAGGTTTTTGCAATCTTCTGGCACAGTTAGAGATTGAACAACCGCGTCGCGATCTTCAGGTAGTTCGATATTGTACTGTTTTGCTAGGTCAATAATCGTATCTGGGCGAACACTTCCGTCTAGGTGGCAGTGTAAATCAATCTTTGGTAGTGCTAGAAAATCCATGAGTATTCCTTAATTCTATTATTCTTTGAGTGTTTTAACTCACATGCGCTAAATTTACCAAGACAATGATATGATTTAAAGTGACAATTAATCATCATTAACCTGAATTTAGGGAATATCATGGTAGATGTTAAAAGCTTACTTAAATGCGATATGAATTTGCTGCTTTGCTTGCACGTTCTGATTGAAGAACGAAGTGTGAGCAAAGCGGCTGATCGACTCTTTTTGAGCCAGTCTGCGGTAAGTAAACAGCTCACTAAGCTCAGAGCTTTGTTTGATGATCCGCTGTTTGAGCGTGAATCAAAGGGTCTATTCCCAACACCCAAAGCACTCGCGTTAGCGCCTAAGATCCACCAAATTCTACTGCAGATCGAAAAGCTGACTGTTCCCGAAGTTTTCGACCCTAAAGACAGTGAGCGTACCTTTACTATAGACCTTGTCGAAACCGCGTACACGGCGATTTACCCGCATTTTATGCCTACGGCACTTGCAGATGCGCCTCACATCACCATCAACAGTTCAACGTGGAGCAGTGACAGCTTCAAGCGCTTACTGAAACGTGAAGTGGATTTTGGTATCGGTATCTTTGAGCTAGATGAGCGCGCTTCTACCCACGTGCAGTGTATCCCTGACGAGTTGGATTACGTGGAACTGTGCTTGGATTACTCGGTGTGTTTGATGCGAAATGACCACCCAGCCTTGCTGGAAGAGTGGAACCTCGACACTTTCTTGAAGTATCGACACATACAGTTGGTGACGGGTGGAGCGGGTGACTGGTTATTGATGGAAGTGCTTAACTCAAAGCAGCTTGAAATCAACAAAGCCGCTAATGTTTCAGACATCACCAGTGCCATTAAGCTGTGTAAGCAGAGTGATTTACTTATGTGTTACCCATACAACTCGGTACGCGATTACATTGATAGCGGAGAGTTGGTGATGAAGGCTGTTCCGGTCGATTTGGTACCGGGAGGTTTGTTCCTATTGTGGCATAAATACTTCGATTCAGAACCGAGCCACAAATGGTTGCGCGATCTGATCGTCAATAAGACCCAAGACACTCAGATGTGAGTCATTAACTGAAGTATTCAAAGAAGTGAAAGGTTTTTCGCTTTTTTTTCGTCTTTTTAGAATGGGCATCGTCTTAGTAGAGCGCTTAATTCCAGTTAATAGTGAGAGACTAAAATGAATCCAATGCTCACGTCATTGATTCCGCAACAAATTATTGAAGACGCGTGTGAGTGGGCGATCATGCACGGTGTTGCGTTTCGCCAGTCAGATAATACCGCTAGGCATTGTCCTTTCAGCATTGCTCCTATGACTATGGATCGTGAGGTGTATGAACACTTGCTGAAGGTAACACCGCTGATCACCAAGTTAATCAGCAATGTTTCCGAAGATCATGAATTCTTGAAGTCATCACTGAGTGATATGGCCAAAGCTGATCCGTTTTTTGGCCGCTTGATGGAGTTGCATCAACAAGCGCATGGCAGTGCGGATGAACGCTTGAATCCTGCTCGCCAACCGTTGTTATTAATGCGTACTGACTTCATGGACGATCGCCAACATGGCGCGAAAGTGATCGAGTTTAATGGCATTGCTGCAGGTATGGCTCCGTTTGGGCAAAAGGCCACAGAGTTCCATGATTACATGCAAAATCAATGGCCTGAGACTTATCAGAGCTGGCTTGAAGATAAATCTGCAACTCCTGCTGAAAACCAAGGCTTAACGCAGTTGGCTTATGGTATTGCGACTTCAGCAAGAAAAGTGCGAGCTGACTTTAATGATTCAGATAAGCCAACATTCTTGATGGTAGTACAAAAGAATGAAGACAATGTTTGCGACCAACACCTACTCGAAATTGAACTGCAAAAGCAGGGTGTACGTACGGTTCGTCGCACTTTTGAACAACTGAGCTGTCAGCTTTCATCGGGTGATGACCAACGTTTGTTATTGCAAGATGTCGGCGCTGTCGATGTGGTCTACCTAAGAGCTGGCTATCAGTATTCAGACTACTGGGCACCAGAACTCAACGAATCGGTTTGTTGTCATACACTAAGCCAAACGCGCGTGTTTATGGAGCAACACCATGTCGCAATGAACGCGACCATAAGCCAACAATTAGCGACCAGTAAAACCATGCAAATGCTGCTGACCATGATGCCTGCGTCAGAATACGCACGCTGGGGTTTAACGTTAGAAGAAGCAGAACTGGTGAAAAGTGTCTTGGCTGATATGAAGCCAATTAATACCGATACTATCGAGTGGTTCAATAGCGTGGCGATTAAACAAGAGTGGGTGTTAAAAAACCAAGGCGAGGGCGGTGGCCATTGTGTCTTTGGTGACGACATTAGCGAACAACTGAGCCAACTTAAGCCAGAAGAGTACGATGCATGGGCATTGATGCAGCGCTTGTATCCACACGAACGCGACGTACCAACCATTGCAGTGCGTGACACTCAACAAATGCTGGTGACAGACTTAGTCAGCGAGGTCGGCCTATTCACCGCTTACTACCAAGGGAAGCCAGTGACCGAACTGGACGGCTACGCGGGCTACTTGATCCGCAGTAAACCAGCCAGCGAAAACGAAGGCGGGATCCACAGCGGCAAAGGCATTCTAGATTCGTTGGTGTTGATTGATTAGTTACAAATGGTTAATCCACAACTGATCGAGTTCGCACCAACCGAAACCATTGACTTGCGCGCTGTGTATCTTTTCAGAAATTTCCAAATTGAACACCTCTTGCTTGAGCTCAATTACAACCCCAGAGTCATGCAACCAATGCCGAAGCACCAACAGTGCATTCATTGCTAACTCAAAGTTTGGCTGGCTTTTTATTGAGGCTAAGCCTTGTTCGATTGTCTCTAGCATCTCAGTAGACAGCGCTAAGTCATCAAAGGGGAAGCGAGTGAAAAAGCTTAACCACGCAGTGAAGGTGTCGTTCTCATCAATAATACTGCATAGCGCGACGTCTTTGGTAGTTAGGTAGTGGCCATGTTCCACGTTGGTTTTGTGGTCGCCAGACACTGACAACTGATCGAAAAGGGCTTGGCATTCAGAGGTGTCTTCTACAGTAAATTCACGAAGTGACTTAGTTAATGCTGGGTTTTGAATCTTGAAAAACGTTGAGCCAAAATCCTGTTGAGGTGTATGGTCATCGCCACGCACGTTGGTGGTCTTTTCGGGCAGTTTCACGCACACCTGATTTTGAGCGCAAGCTTTACTCTGTGCCCATTCTGGATAGACCCACAATTCGACTCGGTTGAGAATCGGAGTGCTGTGTGAATACGCGCTATTACGGCTTAATCTCAACATCTTGCTCGAGAATATGTTTAATGAGAACGCGCCAGAACCAATCAACCTATCAGTCGGTGATGAGGGATTAAATACGGAGGCTTCAACTCTGGAAAGTAAGCGCGGTAAATGCCAATCAGGTTGATTCAATTTTACGACAACCACATTACCTGCCGAGGCAGAGACCTCATCAATATGCTGATAACAGCGACGCCATATTTTGCTTTGGCAGAGTGAGTTAAGGTTGCGCGCTATGTCTTGAGGTTCGAGAGTTCTTTCGTTATGAAACTGAACACCATTACGAATCTGAAAGTGCCACAGTGTCGCATCTTCATTAGGCTGCCAATGATAAGCCAAATCGCCGCTGAGTTGACCATGCTTAACTGAGGTTAGGCGTTGGCAAATTTGCATCACTAAAAAACGCTCGGTACGTCTAAGTACTCGTTGAGGGTGAAGAGCCTCTAGCTCTCGGTGAAAAGGGATATACGCGATATTTTGCGCCGACGGATTGGTGCTGCTTAGAAAGGCTTGCAACTCAGCGCCAGCATTGCGGCCGTTGAAGCTTAAGGTGCTAAACACCTGTTCTATGTTGCCTGCGTCAGCTTGGGCTTGTGCGTATT
Source organism: Vibrio sp. 10N.222.49.A3 (assembly GCF_041475145.1). Classification (NCBI taxonomy): domain Bacteria; kingdom Pseudomonadati; phylum Pseudomonadota; class Gammaproteobacteria; order Vibrionales; family Vibrionaceae; genus Vibrio; species Vibrio sp. 10N.222.49.A3. Next base: position 119,070 of record NZ_JBFRVM010000023.1, on the reverse strand, counting down.
GGTAACACGCCTCAATGGGTTCAACCAGACACGTGAGTTGTGCCTTCTTGCTGCGACCTGAGCTGGCTTGCCACTTAATCCAACTTTGCGCTGTCATCGCTTTGAGTAAGGTCTGAACGTGACGTTCACTCACGTGCAGCAGTGTGGCCAGTTGGTTGACCTGACAGTGTGATACTCCAGGCCCAAAAGCCTGAAATATCTTTTCATACAGTTCAAGCTTGCGCTTAAGGTTGCCCAATTTGCTTTTCCTAACGACGAGGTTGAGTTAAATGTGGATAGCCAGAGTCAATGAGTGCTTTTTCCATCGTATCGAGAACTCGAGAGGTTATCTCTGAGCTTAGGATATCCGACTCAGTTTTGCCTTGAAGCACCAAGTCTGAAAAATGGTCGATTTCAAATTCGAATCCATTTCCCGTAACTCGGTTATTGATGGTCGACTTCTGCCCTTGATGTTCAATCTCAATAAAGGCCGGATTCCACCATTTTTCGTGAATGGTGATCTTAGTGTCGGGCCCAGTCAAGTGTGCTGATCGGGGAAGGTTTTGCACTGTTGATGCCGATATCTTACCGTTCATATCACCAGAGAAGGTAAAGCACGCATCGGTATCAACATTTGCCCCCTCATAAAGACACGACATCTTTACCTGAGGTTTTGAAGGGTTCACACCCAACGCTCGACATAGGTCGTAGAAGAACCAAAGCCCATAGACCCCAACATCGAGTGTTGCTCCGCCTGACAAATCCGGATTGAAGATAAACAAATCGGGCTCATAGTCGTGATGGTTACCAAAGCTGGCTTCGATTGAATCTATTTGAATGTGGTTATCGACCAAGAATGATTGGAGCTCACGATACGCGGGAAACACCACGGTTTTCATCGCTTCTAACAGCATCACGCCATTTTGTTTCGCAAGGGCTTTCATCTCAAGCCAGTCAGCAAGGTTGGTAAAAGCCGGCTTCTCGACCAATATGTGCTTATTGTTCTTTAGAAACAGTTCGGCGAGTGGCTGGTGGTATGGGTGAACGGTGGCGATGTAAACCGCTTCTACTGCTGGGTCATTCGCCATCTCTTCATAAGAACCATAAGCCTTGTCGCAACCAAACTTGTTGGCGAATGTGGCTGCGCGTGTATGGTCTCTCGCGGCAACCGCATAAAGCTCACCATGCAGACAGTGCTCTGTGACTGCAGTCGCGAATCGATTGGCGATATTGCCTAGCCCTGCGATGCCCCATTTAATTTTGCGTTGCGTGTCGCTCATCAGTTGCTCCAAATCGTTGTTTTGTCTCAGTGTACTCAGAGACGCCACATACAAATAGAGAACAGATTTCTCAACCTGTTCTCTATTTATTTTATTCTAGTTGAAGCTCGGGATCAGCTCTGTGTGGAGCGTTTCCAATCGGCTAGTGCTTGAATGTGTTTTGGTCCAATACCGCAGCAACCACCGATAATATTCGCTCCCAGCGCGTGCCAGCGTTTTGCGTAAACTAAATAACCTTGGCCATCCAGTTCACGTATCTCTTGAAGCATATCATTAGCTTCATGTTCGCTACTGATCGGTGCAAAGTTATTGGCGTAGACACCAATTTCTAAATCACTACCTAGCTCACCAATCACTTTCTTAGCATCGATAATGGCTTGATCCATCACTTCAGGCACTGAGCAGTTAAACATTATGCCTGTCGCGTTTGATTGGCAGGCCAGTTTGATGGCGTCTGTTACGCTTTCGCCAGAACGAATATTGCCACAATCGCCCTTGGTGTCTTCTAAGCTAAAGGCGTAATAACACGGTTTATCTGACTGCTTAAGAACCGCATGAATGGATTCGAACTCTTGCAGGCTACAGATGGTTTCTGCTATCCAAAGGTCGATGTTCGGGTCTTGGGCATCGTAAAGCGTTTGAATGATTGGCGCCGCTTCTTCGACCTTAAATAAGTCTGGTCGGTAGCTGCCAAATGGCGGTGGAATCGCGCCCGCAACTTTCACTGTTTGACAAGCCTTGTCAGCAACTGCTTTAGCCAGCTCACCAGACAGCGCGGCTAGTTCAAAGCCTCGTTGTTCGAACAGCTCTGTACCCAAGTGAAAAGGCACACAGGCGTAGCTATTGGTGATCAGGATTTCAGCACCTGCATCGACAAAATTTTGATGCGCTTGGCTGACAAAATCGGGTGCTTCAATCAGCGCTTGAGCACTCCAAAGCGGTTGAGAAAATGGCGCGCCAATTTCTTTCAGTTCTCGGCCCATGCCGCCATCAAGTATGGTCAGTGTTTTCATATTCAATACTATCTAAACAATTGCTGAAGTTCTGCCGCCACCATATCAGACAACCTTGCCAGACAGAAGCTATCAAGACTGTGTGTTATCGAGAAAAGGTGTCGGACTGTCAGGGAGATACACGGCATAATTTAGATCGCTCTTTGACAATAATGTGCACCATCACACGCATCAATATCTATACGTATGAGTGGCATATTTGCTATTTTAGTCAGCAGTTTAGAGCGAGTTACCGACTTATGAAGTAAGACTTTACCATTTTGGTCTATGGCATGAAGGCTAAAGTGGTTCTTAGCTCGGTCGATACTGCAGAAATAAGAATAATCAGACAGGGTTCCTCCGATGCATTTAAGTACCACATCAGTGTGGCAGATCCTCGGTAGGGGGAATTCATGTCATTCGTTATAGCGACGATTGAGAGCCCTAACACAAATATATTAGGGCGTCAGAGGTCGGTTAGTCTATCGGGTACGCATCTTCATAATGGTCGTCACAAACAGGGTGATCTTGGACGTAACTAGTAGCTGGATTTTCACAAAATTCGCATTCAGCACCTTTAGGTGGTCTAGTTTCATCACAATATACACAATAGCCATCTTCTTCTGGATATTCGGTACCGCAGTCATCACATGTAATATAGTTATCTTCTGACATATCGCCTCCATCAATAGTGTAAGTCAGAGCTATGGTTTATCATAAATACACCTAATATAAAAGAGGCTTAATCTATTGATAATTAGCTTTATTATTGGTTTGGTATGGCTGTCGGAAAATCGCTATAACAAATAAGGATTAAGGTGTTGCGCAGCGCAGCCAACACTAAATCCCAAGTGTTGAACAAGCCCGAAGCCACTTTATTAAGTAAATTGTACGATTGGGTTTTGGATATATGCTTATCTCATCGCCATGCCAGAACGTCAAATACTAGGTCACTACAATCTGCAGAGGAAAGTGCATTGAAGTTAACGAATAAACTCGTACGTTACCCGCACATTGATGTTGATCGTGCGTTTAAAAAAGAAGATGAGTTATTGCAGCAAATACAGGCCGGTGAGATTGGACAAGCCTTAATGCTCTGGCAAGCAAAAACACCGACACTCGTTTTGCCTGCAGGTAAAAAGTGGCCAGTGACGTTAGAGTCTAGAAAGCAACTTGCGGCACAAGGCTGGCAACTCACCTCGCGAAAAACAGGTGGCGCTCCCGTTCCCCAACTGCCGGGGATCATTAACCTATCGCACATTTACCATTGGCCTCGCGATGAAGCCTACAACATCCAAAAAGCGTATCGACATTTATGCGATATCTTAACCCTGTTTTTTAAAGAACTGGGTATCGATGTGGAGGTACACGCAACCCCCGGTTCTTATTGTGATGGTGACTACAACCTCAATATCAATAAACAAAAAATAGTGGGCACTGCTCAGCGTGTATTGCTTAAACAAGGAGGCGGTCAAATTGTACTTTCGCAAGCCTGTATCTTGTTGGGTGTCGACCTAGAGAACATCGTTGCGCCTGTGAATTTTTATAATCAAATTTGCGATAACCCAACCGTGGTGGATGCGCAGGTTCATACTCCGTTGTCCGCGCATTTGACACACCTACCCAACGTAGACTCACTCTTTCAGGAGTTAAGCCAAGCTTTTATCAAGTATGCGTAATGTCTTCCTTTCGCTAACACCAGTTAACTTGTCGGGTGGATGAACCATTTCAATTCTATCTAAACAATTGCTGGAGCTCTGTCGTAACCACATCAGACAACTTTGGGTTGTGGAGTGCTCCTAAATACGGAGCACTCATTGTATCTGGCTCGTGAGCGTGGCATTAGCTAGAGCTGTTCTGCAAGTAACTGGTCGAGAGTCGTCACCAACTTCTGATTTTTCTCCGTATTTAATGCATCAGCATGAGGGTCTTTAAATAGCCCTGAGTCATTATCAAAATACTTCCCTGAAGCGTTAGAAAACTCTTCCGATAGTGCCGCTCGGCATAAGATATCAGCGCCAATCCCTAAGTCATTACCTTCCAAACCATACGCATCTTTAACCAATTTACTGCCAAGAAATGAGGCCGGATTAACGGGAATGATTAGGGGGCCTTGATCTCCTAATTGGTGCGCAAGATGGATTGACCACATCGTTAACGCCAATTTACTTTGTGCGTAGATGGGGCCATCTAAAGCGTCAGGATTTGGGCTGACAAGTGCCTCGAGATCGACCGATGACTGAGCGGCTGAAGATAGATTGATGATGCGACCGTTGGCATCAAAAAGTGGTAGCAGCTTTTGAGTCAGCAAATAAGGGGCAATGGTGTTGACGCTAAATCGGACATCGAGATTGTCTTTGGTGGTGATCTCGGAAACCTTGTAGACGCCAGCATTGTTAATGAGTACATCGAGCTGTTCATGCTTCGACTTTATTTGGTTGGCGAGGGCTTTAACTTCAGAAAGAGAAGAGAGATCAGCAACATAATTTTCGATAATCGCATCCTTGGATAATCGAGAAAGGCCGGCTTCTACTTTGCTGAGTTTTGTTGGGTTACGTCCATGGATAAGGATGTGATGCCCTTGTTGGGCTAACATTTTCGCGGTCTCTAAACCGATACCATCTGTCGCACCTGTAATCATGATCTTTTTTCGCATCTTCCTTCCTTGAATAAAGAGTCCGGACAACTTTTATAACAAAGTTTGATTGCACAAAGTTTCTACTACTTCACATGCTGAGATATAGAAAGTACGGATGTGTATTACGATTGAGAAACCGTGAAACAAGGGTGTGGCTTTTCATTTTATTTTCTTGATATCGAGTAAAGCTCAAATCAAAAAAGCCTCAACCAGTTTAATGGTTGAGGCTTGGTCGTATTAGCCTTGTTTCAGCCTATTTAGGCCAGTTTGACGTTGTAATTATTTTACCTAAGAGCTGCTTAGTGAGCGTGCTCGTGTGAATCTTGGTACAACTCTGCATCAACTTCTTCGCCTTTGTTTGGACGAGGAACAATCTCAAAAGAGGTATCAGCTTCAGTCAATGAAGACAGCAGTTTGTTCAACGATGTTTTGTCTCCTTTCACGCCCGCTTGGCCATCTTCCAATAATTGGTTGAGTGTCGTTTTCTTCAGTACGATGTCTGATACATCTGATTTGTTGATGATCAGTGTGGTATCCGCATCTTGCAGCTCTGATATTTGGATGTTGTTCAGGTTGCCATTCGACATCTCTACGTAGTAGAACTCTTTCACGTCAGGTAATTGGATATTCATGGTAAACGGCGTGTTTTGCGCCTTCAATGAATCCACTTTTACCGCTAAGTAATCCAGCAAGTTTTCGATGGTCATGTTCGCCAATACATCCGGAGAAGCCGTTTTTGGTGCGCCCGGTTGTGTGCCGATACGCAGTTCTTGAGCACCCGTTAGGTAGATGTTTCTCCAGCCCGCGCCTTCTGATTGGTAGCCTAGCTGTTCATAAGTATCGGCCAGTAAACCACGCGCTTTCTTGTTCTCAGGTTCCGCTTGGACAACCTTGTTAAGTGCCGTTGCAACGAAGCGATATTCACCTTCTTGGAAATCTTGCTGCGCTTTTTCAATCACCGCGTCACTGCCACCCATGTATTCAACAAACTTAACCGACTCTGGGTGAATTTGTAGCGGGTTCAGATTGGCTGGGTTCATGTCGAAGTAGCCAAGGTACATGTTGTACACCGCACGAGCATTGTGAGAGTAAGTACCGTGGTAACCATTGGTGTGCCAAGACTGTTGAATGCTGTCTGGCATGACTTTGTAGATCTCGTCGCCAATGTCTTGCAGAACAACACCATTGTTCGCAAGGCGAAGTGTTTGGTTATGAGTGAAACCGTAAGCGTCACGCTGCATTTTTAGGTAGTCAGAGATTTCTTGTTCGCCCCAAATTGGCGATGAGTGAGAGGCAAATAGCACCTCGGTATCTTCACCCCAAGTGACCAACATCTCGTTGATTTTCTTAGACCACTTCAAGCCATCACGTACTTTTGCACCGCGTAATGTGTAGAGGTTGTGCATGCCTTGATACGTTAGCTCACCAGTCCAAAGTGCCTTCATGCTTGGAATATAGGTCACCATTTCTGATGCCGCTTCAGTGCCTGATGCATCCATGAATTGCATTTCTAGGCCGTCGATAACCAGCGTTTCAATTTCTTCGCTATGGTTAAGTTCGTAATCCGGCAATACGTAAGTGATGGTGCCTGTCGACAAGCCTTTCGCGAGTGCCGCATCCACAATACCGTGCTCATGACGATTCAGTGTTGCGCCATATTGATAAGCGGTACGACGAGACATCGCATTACCTGCCAGTACGTTTTCGTCGACGATTTCTTTAGTGATGTTTTTAGAACCGTACACTTTTACGTCTGGGTAGGCTTCTTTGATTGCTCGTGCACCACCAAAGTGATCGGCATGTGAGTGTGAGTAAATCATCGCTACGATAGGTAAGTCGCCGCCATCAGGCACGTTGTTCTTAAAGAACTTTAATGACTTAGCTGCTGATTCCTTTGTGAGAAGAACGTCGTAAGCAATCCAACCATTGTCACTGCGGATGAAAGAAATAGACGCTAAATCGGCACCACGTACTTGGTAAACCTTACCCGGGACAACTTCGTACAAACCTTCAGCAGCTTGGTTCAGCACGGCTTGACGCCAAAGCGAAGGGTTCGCTGAATCGGGCGCTTGGTCGGCATTGTTCACGCTAGGGTCGATGAAGTTGAAGCTGTTACGAATAATATCGCCAGTTTCTTGATCGAAGCTCGCAATCAACCCTTTGTTGTTATTGTCGAACGCGCGAGTGTCTTCGAAGTTAAGCGTTTTCGCGAATTCTTGGTTTGCTTTCTTCGTCATCTCGGTCGCGTCTTTGCCACCCTGATCGCCGATTACGCTAAAGTGCGCGTGGTCATGGTTAGCTGCAACAGCTGGGAACGCAAGAGAGATTGCTAGGAACAGTGATGCATTTTTGAAAGTGCGTGATGGAGTCATAGGTGCCTCTTCAATTCGGGATTTCGTTTCGTTGAGGAAATTATATGCCTAAGACATATAGCAAAAAATAAAGTAAGCTTTAGTTAATACATCACGATTGGCTATGTATTGAGTCGTGCAATGGTTAGGGAACGAAGATAAAACCTGACCTATGATTGATTAAGAGCACATTGACAGGGAGAGTAACGGTGAGCGACATGGAAAAGTTGGATTTAAATCTACTGAGCGTGTTCTTAGAAGTGTATCGATTAAAGTCGATCACGCTTGCATCAGAATCGCTTGGTATGACTCAACCTGGAGTCAGTGGCGCTTTGAAACGGCTGCAAGCACAATTGGGTACAGACCTTTTTATTCGAGAGGGTAGAGGTATAACACCGACCAATGCAGCGATGCAGTTGGCGTTACGTGTAGAGCCCGCACTGGACGGGATAACCAGCGCTGTCAGTACCTTAAAGCAGTTTGATAATCAGCAACATCATGTGTTTCGAATTCTGGTCAACGAGATCGGTTTAACCAAGCTTCAGCCCCTTGTGGAAAAGGACGATACGCTTGGTAATATCTCAATTGAATTCAATATGGTGCCAAGTAATGAAGAAGATCTGTTGCAGAGTTTGAGCATGCAGCAAGCCGACTTAGCGATCGATATTCACTATCCACAAGTGAATGGTTATATGAACCAGCAAGTGATTGAAGATGAGCTCGTGCTGATCGCCAAGAAAGGGCATCCAAGGATTGATGGCTCGGTAACGGAAGCGCAGTATTATCATGAGAAACACATCACCTTCAGAATGCGTCGCTCTCACCTTTACACCGCGGATTACTTTACAAAAAATCCGATACAGCAGCGAAAAGTCAGTTCCGAATGTGATTCATTAATGACGATGTGTGTGTTGGTCTCTGGCTCCGACTGTGTTGGTAGTACATCTAGAGGTTTTGCTAATCAGTTTGCGGAGCGATTCCAACTGCAAGTGCTCGAGCAACCTTTTGAGGTCTTGCCGATGAAACAGTATATGATTTGGCATAAACGAACAGACTTAAACACGGCACATCAATGGTTAAGAACCAAGATTCAACAATACATGACGAGCTCTCAAAGTTGTTAACGATTCAATGAAAAACGGCTTCCTTTTGGAGGCCGTTTTTGTCTCTGTTACTTGAGGGTTTTAATTAGGTTTTTGGGATTCAATCAACTTATTGTGCGCGTTTCTGACGAGCTGTTTTGAACATTTTCATTGGCGACATTCCTGTCACCAACATGGTGCCGGTGATAACCAGAATTGAACCAACAATCGTATTGATGCCAATTGCTTCATCTAAGAACAAGTTACCCCAGAGAATACCAAATACCGGAATGATGAAGGTCACGGACAGGGCTGAAGGTGCGCCGAGTTCAGAGACGAGATTGAAGTAAAGTAGATACGCTAACCCAGTACATACCGCGCCTAATAAGATAACCGACGTAGTGATCGTAACGTCGGGTGTTTCTCTCATCGGAATAAAGAATACAAATGGCAAAACCAGCAACACCGCAGCCCACATGCTGCCATGAGCATTGTTGAATGCCTCAACTTTAGAGGCTTGTTTGGTATAGTTTGACGCTATTCCGTAGCTAAAGGCCGCCATCACTGCTGCAAAGATAGGAAGCATAGCCTCACGGCCAATGTTCATCGCATCCCAACCGACTAACACGCCAACTCCCGTTACCCCAATCCCAAGTCCCAATAGAACTTTCGCCTCGAGTGCTGTTTTAGTCCATATCGCACCAATGATTGCCGCCCATATTGGCGCGGTAGAGTTCAAGATGGCGAGTGTCGAGGCGTTAAGTGTCTGCGCGGCATAAGCGAAAAGCAAAAAAGGAAGTGTGGTGTTAAACAGCCCGAGAATGAAGAAGTGTTTAGCGTGATCATGTAAAGAGAGCTTCTTTTTTAAATAAAAAGAAACTAAAAGCAGAGTAAGTGCTGCAAACAGAACTCGCGCTTCAATCAAGACTGCGGGCCCTAATGGATTGGCCGCCATTCTCATGAAAAGAAACGAGCCTCCCCATATAGCCGCAAGTAGTATCAGTTTTAAAAAGCTCACAGTTTGAATCTCAGATTGTGTAAAACACCGACTATGGATCAAAGCTATGTATTGCACAAATTTAGATGTTAATACTGTGCAGCTAATTGTTGGCATTTTGATAACGGAACTGACTATTAAATAGGAACACTTTTGATGAATTATGTTCTGTTTATCCTTCCTTGTCTGACGAGTAATCTAGTGTCATATGTAAACATTAGGTGATAAAAATGAAGATCGAACACATCGCAATTTGGACCAAACAACTCGAAGTGCTTAAACGTTTTTATGAGGATTACTTTGGTGCAACGTCCAACCAGAAATATCACAATCCAAGCAAAGGCTTCTCTTCATATTTCTTGTCCTTTGAAAGCGGTAGTCGCTTAGAGATCATGGAAATGTTCTCTGTCCCTGAATCGAAAGACGATATCTATGACCAGTTCACAGGCTTCATTCATATGGCGATATCACTAGGTTCGGAACAAGCGGTCGATCAACTGACTCAACGCTTGGTCGAAGACGGCTATGAGCGCTTAGATGGCCCAAGAAGAACAGGTGATGGCTATTATGAGAGCTGTGTGCTCGATCCGGATGGTAATCGCTTGGAACTTACCGTTTAATGTAGAGACTTAATTGAGTTACTCATCTACTAACGGAACTGAGGTATGACAATGATGAAGCTTGCTGTGACTTTCCTTTTTAGTCTTGGGCTTATGGGATGTGCTACCTCAGAACCGGTGTATGAGCAGGAGACGGACTCGAAACCTGAACCATCACAACCCATAGGTTACCTCGGTTTTAAAGCTCACCAAGAGTGGGCCATTCAATTTAACGACTGTACGGTCTATGATCTAACAGGCGCACAACCCTACCAGTGGTTTGACCGTACTTCCGCCTCTGTAAGCTGTTATGAGTTTAAGCCAAACGATGCTATCGAGCCTCTGTTGGTTTACTCCGAGGCTGACTTCAGAAGCAATAAACTCACCCTGATTAATCGTTTTCAAGAGTTGCAGGTATCAGAATCAGGCTGGGGCAGTTTTCCTGCCGTCTACGAGACCAACGGCACCAATTGGCTGAAAGTCAAAGAGGGTTGGATTCACCTCACACTAGCCGATCAGACTTTGGTTCAGTTCTATCCCGGAACTCAAGACCAATCTAGCAAACACACACATGATCAATATTTTGAAGAGCACTGATCGTAACGCTGACTTTTGATTAGTCTGTAGTTCGATCAGAAAAAGATCGTTTAGTTATTGTTGAAACCGGTTTCAATCTGTATCTTGGCTTTTATTGAAATCGGTTTCAGAGTTGTGAGCGCAGCTCTAATCCTGATCTTTTTCACGAATAACTTGTAGCGAGTAATGGTATGAACAACGAATTTCCGAACGATTTTTTATGGGGTGGCGCGGTTGCGGCGCATCAACTAGAAGGCGGCTGGGATGCGAATGGTAAAGGTGTGAGTGTCGTTGACGTATTAACGGCAGGTGCTCATGGTGTACAACGTCGAATCACTGATGGTGTGATTGATGGCGAAAACTACCCCAACCAAGTGGCTGTTGATTTCTACCACCGCTACAAAGAGGACATTAAGTTATTCGCTGAAATGGGCTTTAAGTGTTTCCGTACTAGTATCGCGTGGACGCGTATCTTCCCAAATGGCGATGACGCTGAGCCGTGTGAAGCGGGTTTAGCGTTTTACGATGATCTGTTTGATGAGCTGTTGAAATACGATATTCAACCTGTGGTCACACTGAGCCACTTTGAAATGCCTTACCATCTAGCTAACGAATATGGCGGCTGGATGAACCGCAAAGTGATCGACTTCTTCGTTAAGTACTCGACTACGGTAATGGATCGTTATCAGCACAAAGTGAAATACTGGATGACGTTTAACGAGATCAACAACCAGATGAATACCTCTGCGGATATTTTCGGTTGGTTATGCTCGGGCGTGAAGTTCCCACAATGTGAAAAGCCGCAAGAGGCGATGTATCAAGCGGTTCACCACCAGTTTGTTGCCAGTGCGTTGGTGGTTAAGAAAGGTCACGAGATCAACCCAGATCTTCAGATCGGTGCAATGTGTGCGATGGTGCCTTTCTACCCTCGTTCTTCAAAGCCAGAAGATATCATGGTGGCACAGCAAGCGATGCGTGATCGTTACTTCTTCTCGGATGTGATGGTGCGTGGTCACTACCCAAATTACGCTAAGCGTGACTGGGCAATCAAAGGCTTCAATATTGAAATGCAGCCAGAAGATGAGCAAATCTTGAAAGAAGGTAAAGCGGATTACTTAGGCTTTAGCTACTACATGTCGAATACCTTGGATTCTTCTTCGCATCAGTCAACCGAAGAAGCGATGGACGGCGGTCATGAGAACTCGGTCGATAACCCATTTATCCAGTCTAGCGATTGGGGCTGGCCAATTGATCCAACAGGTTTACGTTTCTGTTTAGCGTCTCTGTATGAACGTTATGAAGTGCCATTGTTTATTGTTGAGAACGGTTTTGGCGCTGTTGATACCATTGAAGAAGATGGCAGCATTAATGATGACTACCGCATTGCTTACCTTGGTGACCACATCAAAGAGATGAAAAAAGCCGTAGCGATTGATGGCGTTGACTTGATGGGCTACACCCCTTGGGGCTGTATCGACTTAGTTTCATTCACCACGGGCGAGATGAAAAAACGCTACGGATTCATTTACGTAGATAAGCACAACGATCAATCTGGCTCACTAGAACGCAAACGCAAGAAGTCGTTCGAGTGGTATAAAGGCGTGATTGCATCTAACGGTACCACTATTTAGAATGCATTTCCCAGCGCAGTTATGTGAACTGTGAGCTGTCATTTTGCAATGAATTAGTCGGCCTATGTCGGCTAATTTTTTATAAAGGAAAAGAAGCGAATGGTAACCATGCTTGATGTCGCGAACCGCGCAGGCGTATCTAAATCGACCGTTTCTCGTGTCTTAAATGGCAAGAACATCGTGCGCCCAGATGTGGTGAAAAAGGTATTCGATGCGATTCAAGAAACAGGTTATCGACCGAACTTGTTGGCTCAGCAATTGGCGACCAAGAAGACCAATTTCATCGGCTTTGTAATCACCAATGAGTTGTTCAATGGCCCTTACTTTTCTTCCTTGATGTATCACGCGGCTTCTTATAGCGAAAAGTCGAATCACCAATTGGTGATCACCGATGGCAAACACAGCGCTGAAGACGAAAGAAAGGCGATCAACTTCCTGCTGGATATGAAGTGCGCGGGCATCATCATCTATCCGCAATGCTTAACCGAAAGCGAGATTGCAAAGATCATCGAAAGTACTGACACACCGATTCTGGTACTCAACCGAGAAATGCCGTCGAAGCCTAATCATGCCATTACCACCGACCATTATCAGAGCGCTTGTTTGATGGTTGAGCACATCATCGAGCAAGGTCATACCGATATTGCAGTGATTCGTGGTAAAGCCGGATCTTCGACTGATGAGCAGCGTTACCAAGCCTATCAAGATGTGTTAACCAAGCAAGGTATTGCACTAGATGAAACCAAAGTCGTTCAAGGTGATTGGACAATGGGGAGCGGTTACCACGCGGCTCAAGCTTTAGTGGAGAATAAAGCAAGCTTCACTGCGATCTTGTCTGAAAACGATGACATGGCGATTGGTGCGATTAAGGCGTTAACTGAACTTGGGTACTCATTACCTAAAGACGTTTCTATCGTCGGCTTTGATAACAGCAAAGTGGGGGCGTTTTTAACGCCAAGCTTAACGTCTGTCAGTGTGCCATTAGAGCAAATGACGCAAAAGGCGATCCTGCAAATTGTCGGTGAAACAGAGCAAGCGACCACCATCAATACCACCGGCAGTTTGGTGCTACGTGATTCGATAGCGAAGCTAAATTAGCACTGTTCGAATTTCATATTTTACCTACAAAAAGTGATGAGCTGCGCATCTCTTAAACCAAGCTCAAACACTCCTTATTCACTGTTATTTAGATATGCGATATTGCGTTTTTGGTCGATGAATTGACCAGCATTAGTTAAGTAATGTGAAACTAGCTAAGTAATATGAAAATAGCTAAGTGATGTGAGAACAGGTAAGTAACGTGAAAACAGAAAAACAAAAAATGCTAGCAGGCGAACCCTATCAGGCTTGGGATAAAGAGCTTTATTCAGCTCGTATCGAATGTCGTAAGGTGCTTCAAAAACTCAATAACAGTATTCCTGACACACCTGAATGGGAAGCGGCAACGCAAGAGCTCATTCCGGGCTGTGAAAACGCGCATCTAGAACCTCCATTTCGTTGTGACTACGGCTCGAACATCAAGCTGGGCAAGAACTTCTACGCTAACTTTAACTGCGTGATTTTGGATGTGGCTGAAGTGACTATTGGCGACAATGTGCTACTTGGTCCGAACGTTCAAATCCTGACCGCAGGTCATCCACTTGATGTGAAAGGCCGAGTTGAAGAGGGTGTTGAGTTTGGCACACCGATTAATGTTGGCGACAATGTTTGGCTTGGCGGTGGTGTAATTATCTGCCCCGGTGTCACTATTGGCGAAAACAGCGTGATTGGCGCAGGCAGTGTGGTAACTAAAGACATCCCAGCCAATGTGGTTGCCGTCGGTAACCCATGTAAAGTGCTGAAAGCGATCGATAACGGACAATAATCAGATTTAAATGACGAAGCCCGAACCTAGGTTCGGGCTTTGTTTTTTCTATCCTTGCTAGATGCTAGATGCTAGATGCTAGATGGAACAGCTTGTTGTGCTTGCTTCTTATCTAACGCACCACTGAATCGAGTCAGAACAAGAGCGATCAAAACGATCACAGCACCTACCCAAGGGGTGTTCATTAATCCAGATTTCGCGACAATCAAACCACCGCCCCATGAGCCTAATGCAATACCGACGTTGAAGGCTGCAATGTTCAACCCAGAAGCGACATCGACGGCGTCAGGTGTGTATTTCTCAGCCAGTTTCACAACATACACTTGTAGTCCTGGAACGTTACCGAATGCAAATGCACCCCAAACCAAAATGGTAGCAACAGCTGCATAAGGGTTTACTGCGGTAAAGTTGAATACCACCAGTACTGCGGCTAAACCAGAGAAGATAACGGTTAGCGCTTTAATCGGCCCCATCTTGTCAGCCATTTTTCCGCCCCAGATGTTACCTACCGCTACTGACACACCGTAGACCAACATGATTAAGCTGATTGAGCTCGAATCAAACCCTGATACGTTTTCCAGTATTGGAGCAAGGAACGTAAACGCTGTGAATGTGCCGCCATAACCCAGTGCTGTGATAGCGTAAACCAACAGTAAGCGTGGTTGAGTTAGAACCTTTAGTTGTGCCGAAATCTTCGCCGCTGGTGGTTGCTTAAGGTTGCTTGGAACCAAGATAGCGCTACCGATAAGAGCAACAAGGCCAAGCAGAGCAACGATCAAGAAGGTCGCTTGCCAGCCGAAGGTTTGGCCGATGTAAGTACCCAGCGGTACGCCAGTCACCAATGCAACTGTTAAACCCGTAAACATGATCGCAATGGCACTGGCTGCTTTATCTTTTGAAACCAAACCTGTCGCGATGGTCGATCCAATCGAGAAGAACACACCATGGGCGAGGCCGGTCAAAATTCGTGCGGCGATCAGCGTGTTATAGCCTGGAGCTTGCCACGCCAATAAGTTACCAATGACAAACAATGCCATCACGGTTAGCAATACCGCTTTACGATTCCACTTTCCGGTTAATGCCGTTAATACTGGTGCGCCAATAGCAACGCCAAGCGCGTATAAACTGACTAATAGGCCTGCCGATGGCAGAGATACATTTAAGTCGCTCGCCATGGTAGGAATCAAGCCTACGATGACAAATTCTGTGGTTCCGATGGCAAAGGCGCTGAGCGTCAATGCAAGTAATGCTAATGGCATAATCATCTCTCTTACTGTTCTTTGTTAAATACCGAGCGCGATAAAATGGGGCAGCTTGTGACTGCAATAGGAGCGCTTCGTTTGATGGCGAGGATTATCTAGCAAAATATATTTGTGAAAAATGCCACCATTAACAAATAACCTTTGTGAAATTTGCAATAATTAAAGAGTTAGCCGATCATTGGGTTAAGCTGATGAGATCGAAAAGACATAGATGATTTGAGCTGTGATGAGCACTAGCGAGATGACATTAAACAAAATGAAGATAGCGAAGGAGCCTTATGTTAACCCGTTCAGATGATTTAGAAATGGTACTCACCGTTGTCGATGCTGGTGGTTTTTCTGCGGCAGCAGAGACGTTGGATGTGCAAGTCGCCAAGGTATCTCGTTCGGTGAGTAAGGTTGAGTCGCAACTCGGCGTCTCAATATTCAACCGAACAACGAGACGCGTGGAATTGACGGAGGAAGGGCGGCAGTTTGTCGATTCAGTCAGGGTGGGATTACAAATGATCCAGAGCGCGGAAGAAGAAATCGTGTCGCGCGGTGAGTTGCCTAAAGGTCGTTTAAGAGTCGATGCCGCCAGCCCATTCGTATTCCATCAGCTAGTGCCGTTGGTGCAGTCATTCAAAGAGGCTTACCCAGACATTGAGTTGGAACTCACTTCCAACGAAGGCTTCGTTGATCTTCTCGAAAAGAGAACCGATGTTGCGATTCGAATCGGTAAGTTGTCCGATTCAACATTGCACGCTCGACCGTTAGGAAAAAGTTTACTCCATATTGTGGCGTCACCTGATTATCTCGCTAAGCGTGGGCTACCCACCAAACCTGAAGATTTGAGTTCGCATCAAATTGTGGGATTTGCGGGTAACAAAGTGCTTAACCATTGGCCTTTACCAAACCAAAGTGACGTCGTGCCTACTGTGACAGCCAGTAATGGTGAAACCGTGCGTCAACTAGTCTTAGCTGGAAATGGGATTGCTTGTCTGTCGGGGTTTATGGTGCAGGAAGATATGGCAGCAGGGCGTCTAATCCCTATTTTGGAACAAGACAAACTTGCCAACACAGACCGAGAGCGAGTGAATGCGGTTTATTACAAGTCGTCCTCTGTCTCTAAACGTATCTCGGCGTTTATTGATTTTATACAGCCCCGTTTGAGCTTGTAGGGAAGAATGAAACACTCTTTAGCAGCACACAGCCAAACCGTTATTTGAATCGTTTGAGAACGGGTATTCGTATCAATGTTTAGAGAGCACATATTGTTGTATTGAGATTCGATAGGTGGATGTGATCTCAATAGCGTTTACTGACTTTCAGTGTTTAAAACCCACCCGCCCAAGCATCGAAGTCATCAATATTGTCGAGTTCTTGCTGGCTTCTTGGCGCAGGGTAATAAGGCAAGGCTAACCTTTGAGCGGAAGGTTGCAGTTCCCAATCGGGCGTAATCTTAAGTCGGGTTAACTCATCGTTGAGGCGCACAAACATATAGTAGCCATCGGCATGGGTATTGGCGTAACTCGCGATTGTTGCGATATCACCAGAAGGTAATTTTACGTATCGACCCAGTGGATAGAGCTGGTGCAATGCGAAACTCACTTGGGGATCTTCAAGTTTGCCTTGCTTAAAGCGTTCTAATCCGATGGCGGTTGAAGTAGTGCGCGGCTTCCACCCCGTGAGGAACAATCCACTCAAGTTATCTTGGAACGGTTTACCCTTTCGATTGCCTTCATTGGTAATGAATTGAACCGTCAGCGTGTCTCCAGATTCTTGCAGAATTTCTAAAAACTGTTCACCAGTGCGATCGACCAAAAGCTTCATAATATCCAGCTACCATCAAGAATGAGAGACGATAAAGGGTACTACTTTAGGGGAGGCTTGTGTAGAGACGGTAAAGCTTACGTCGCGTGAACAATGTTTTCGGTGTTGATCCTTTCATGCCCTTAGAGCAACAACAGCTTTAACGCTTACGCAAGTAATGAGTTTGCACTATCTCATCAAGGTACGTCGTGACGCCTTTCAACGTAAAATTGACGGGAGATACTAAGTCACCAAATAACGGGGACCCACCACCAAGCACGACAGGAATGGTCGAGATGATCAGCTCATCAATCAGGTCTTCTTTCATGAAGTTTTGAATGGTGATGCCGCCATCGATGTACAAGTTCTTTAGGCCTTTGTTATTCAAATCCGCGACAATCTGTTTAAGCTCGCCCTTCATCAAAAATACCTTGCCTTCAAGTTCTTGAGGCACTTCATTTAAAGTGTTGCTCAGTACATAGACTGGCTTGCTGTAAGGCCAATCGATACCAAAGCTCAGCACCATGTCCATTGTATTACGTCCCATGACCAGTGCATCGATACGATCGGTGTGGGCGTTGTAACCCATGTCGTCACCGTCAGGATTTGGAATCGCTTGCAGCCAATCTAAGTCGCCTTGTTTGTCTGCAATGTAACCGTCAAGGCTGGTTGCGATGAATACAATATTTGACATTTTTAACTCCGATATCGATGAGAAACTTGGCATCTACACGGTAATAAATTAAAATATTCTACAGTGTAGAAATAAAGTTTAAGAGGTGACGGTATGACTGTCAAGGATCAGAAACGAGGTCGACCAAAGAGTGGATCAAGCCAACTCAGCGCCGAGAGAATTCTCACCATCGCTAAAAGCATGATGCGAGAGAGTGGCAAAGTGCCAAGCATTCGAGGATTAGCGACAGAACTCGGGGTCGATGCGATGGCCATATACCATTACTTCAAAAACAAAAACGATCTGCTTGAGGCAATCACGGTTTCTTTGATTGAAGAAGTTGCGCAGCCAGAGCTGAACCAAGACTGGCGAGATAACCTTTATCGGCTCAGTGTGAGTTACTTGTCGATGCTCAACGAATATAGAGGCTTGTTAGAGACCTTATTGACCATGAAATCCCTCGGGCCGATGGAGGTATTTAGTGAACGTTTTGAAGCGGTGTTGAGCCCGTTAGCGTTAACGGAAGAGCAAACAAAAAATGCGTTGGACTTGCTGGTGGATTATTTACACGGCTACGCTTTGGCGTTGAACTGCAACCCAGACCGAACAGAGCTCACCATTGAAATGGTCGAAAAGCCGCTGAGTTTATACTGTTTGGCGCTCACTCAACTTAAGTGATCTGTAGGCAATTTACTGACCTTTAAATTTATACTGGATAATTACCTATAAATTTCAGGCTTTAGCAGTAATAATCAATGAATAGATCGGAACAGCTTGTTCATTGAAAAGCTGTCCGGAAAGTTTCTAAAGACGCCATCGTGAAAAGGAAGTCAGATACATGCCTGTGCTCCAACGCATCAGTTTAACGTTAATCTTAATCGCCGTTTTAGGTGGGTGTTCTTCACTTCCTGAAGGCATCGATCATCCAACAGAACCGCCAACCTCTCCTGCACCTAGCGCTTTATCAGTTCTAACCAATGAATTTCAGCCTGAAGCTTTAGAGCAAGGCACCACTGCGGTTCGTCTGCAAGAGTCGGGTTGGGATGCCTTGGCACAGCGATTAGCGTTGGTCGAAAGTGCCGAGCACACCATCGACATTCAATACTACATCTGGAACTCTGACGAATCGGGCAGTTACTTAGCCAGCCGTTTATTAGCAGCGGCCGAGCGCGGTGTGAAGGTGCGCGTAATGCTGGATGATATCAACCTCAACGAACGTGAAGGTTTATTATCGGCACTGGATGCGCACCCGAACGTCGAGATTCGTATCTTCAATCCAACACCAACACGCCGTGGCTTCAGCAAATGGCTGAGCTTTGTCGGTGACTTTTCTCGCTTAAATCGTCGCATGCACAATAAGTCGTTTACCGTCGATGGCACTTTGTCTGTGGTTGGCGGCCGTAATATTGGTGATGAATACTTCGACCTTTCTGATGAAATCAATTTCCGAGATCGCGATGTATTAGTCATGGGCTCGGTAGTTAACACCATCCAAACCAGTTTTGTTGAATACTGGAACAGTCGTTGGTCTTACCCTGTCGATATGCTGGGGGATGACGAACAACCTGATCTCTCAAAGATAGATAATATTGTCGTTCCGCATTATCAAAATTATCCTGAATTACCATTAGACCGTGAGGCTGCGGATAGCTTACTGAAAGAGGTGATTGGTGAGATGACATGGGTGAATGCGCGTTTTGTTTACGATCAGCCCGTTCCTGATGACTCCGATAATACCGATGAACCGAAAGCGACCGCGATTCTTCTAGGGAAATTAGCGAGCGAATCGAAACAAGAGATCTTGTTGGAATCCGCTTACCTTGTATTCGATGATGGTCAGCTTGAAGAGTGGCAGGTATTGAACAACAAGGGCGTTGAGATAAAAGCGCTAACGAACTCTATGGCGTCTAATGATCTGGTGACCAATCACTCCGCTTATGCGGGCAGACGTTACGATATGTTGGAGCATGGTATCGACCTGTTTGAGCTAAAACCAGAATCTAAGCTTTGTGAAGCATCGACTCAAGACGTGTCGAAATGTGCACCTGAGACGGCCTATGGCTTGCACGCAAAATCAGTCGTATTCGACCGCAGCATCGCGAGCATCGGCTCATTTAACTTCAACTTGCGCTCTACCTATCTCAATACTGAATCGGTTTTGATCATCGAGAACAAAGAGATTGCTGAAACGTTAGCTGACACCATTGAGCAAGCGATGAGTGAAGATAATAGCTGGCGCTTGGAACTGGAAGACGGTGATGTGTATTGGTATTCAGGCGATCAACGTTGGGACAGCGAACCAGAAACGGGTAAGTGGGAACGCATGCAATCAGGTTTCCTACAGTTGTTACCGATTGAGAAATATCTGTAAGCTAGCCGCCTCCGGATAAATAAAAATGTCAGCGTATATTACGCTGACATTTTTGTTTGTACTGTTGTTTGCTGTGGTTTGTTGCAAGCTCTTAACGGCTTAACGGCTTAACGGCTTAACGGCTTAACGCTTGGTCAGCTGCTTGCTGTTCAAGTAAGGCAGGATATGTGGGCGAGATTCGCCAGACAGCTTTTGAGTGATCTGTTGTGACCAACTGCTCTGCTTTTGGTTGCTTGAACGGCTTGCGTAGTAGCTCTGCATTGAATCATCGTAGCTGGCAATTTCATCTAGGCTCAGCGGTTGGTATTGGTTTTCGTGCATCACCACATGAGCAGGGAGGCGAGGCTTAACCTCTGGTTGTTGTGCCGGGTGACCTAAGCACATTCCGAACAACACGGCGGTGTGCTGTGGCAGTTCTAGCAGTTCATCCACTTGTTGTGCGCTGTTACGCAGCCCACCAATATACACGCCACCCAAACCTAGAGACTCAGCAGCCAGCATGCAGTTTTGCGCCATGATGCCCGAATCGACCGCGCCAATCAGGGTCAGTTCAGTAAAGTCGGTTTTCACTTCCGGGTTGATTTGAGCGTGGCGTTGATAGTCGATACAGAACACCAAAAACTCAGCCGCGTTCTCAACGTAAGCTTGATTTCCTGCGTATTCAGCTAGCAGTTTGCGCTTCTCTTTGTCTGTCACTCTCACGATAGAAACAGCCTGCAGTAAGCTCGATGATGAAGCCGCGAGGCCAGCCTGAATAATCACATCAAGTTGTGCTTTTTCAATCGGTTGATTTGTATATTGACGAATGGAGCGGTGCCCCAGAATAGTTTCAATCGTGCTGTTCATAACTCTCAGACAGTCCTTGTGATGATGACGTAGAGAATCACAATAACGACAATTACCATGAGCGTAAAGGGCGTTAGAGCCTTTCTGGTTGGCGGAATGATATTCATGAATTTAAAAGGATTGCTGTCACAGCCAATCCTTTTTTCGTACCGTTTCCTGCTAGAAGCTAGAAGCTAG